>DATAPT010000216.1:0-4325 GCA_036265065.1 Candidatus Acidiferrales bacterium
ATGTCGTCCCCTACGGCCGGCAAACCGTCCAATTTAAAACTTCGATGCTTACTTCCCTGCGCCGCCCGAGCCGCCGCCCGAAGGCGTTCGTCCCATCAGCGCGCGCTGCTCTTCAGGAGTCAGCTGGAACATATACCGCACCAGCAAATCCGCCTGATCTCCTGTGTAACCTTTAAAGCTTGCGGGCAGCGGTCCGGAGAAAACCCAGTGATCGCCATCGCGTTTGAACAGGCCGGAAGGCATGGCCGTTCCCGGAGCTATCAACGCAGGATTGGTGATCCAGCGCTCGGTCCACCCAGGCTGCAATCTTTCCCTGGCGAAAAGGAAATTGGGAGCGATGGCATTTTTGTCATGTCCAGCGTCGCCCGTTGCGTGGCACTTCAGGCAGGGCGCGGCGGAACTGGTAAAGAGGTCACGCGCCATTTCTTTTTCCGCAGTGGTGATCGGTTCGATCTTCTGCGGAATGTAGGGTTGAGGCTGGCTCGAAATCGCCTGGAAGAACGAGACGAGCGTGCGGATTTCGTCATCGGACAGGAAGAACGTGGGCATGCGCACTTGCAGGTACGAACGCACCCCATTGCGATTCATGTCCGTGGTGCTGAGCGACGGGTTGTTGAGGAACGCTTTCAGCCAGTCAGGACTGACGCGCGCGCCTTCGCTTGTCAACACGGGCGGAAGATTCTGCTTATTTTCTGCCTGATATTGCGGCAGGCCCATGAGCACGGATTTTTGTCCGATCCCGATCTGGTGGCAGCCGATGCAATTATATTTCGTTACGATCCACCAGCCTTTTTGGATGGCTGCTCGCTGGTCCGCAGGCTTGTACATGTATTCGGGCGGCAGCGTCGGGTCCGTGGAGCCGAGAAGGAATGTCGTCAGCGCGTCGATGTCTTCCTTCGTGACGTTCGGCTTCGGCATGCGCAAACGATCCATCGGATCGGGCTTGTATTTGCCGCGATCGTAGATGGCCGGATCGGTGAGTTTGTTTTCGAAGTAGCCCTTCAGGTCATACCAGGGGCCACGCGGAGATTTCTTTCCGTCAGGCAATTCCCCGAGTTTGGCGTTTTCCGTGAGCAACGCGAAATCCAAACGCTCGATGGGCTTGCTGCCTTCGTTCGTGAGTTCGGTCCCGATGCGGCCTTCGTCTTCCATGCCGGAAATTTCGTGGCATCCCGCGCAGCCGTAGTGCTGGATGAGTTCCTTGCCATGCTGCTTGAGGTTCGGATCATCCATGAAGTCTGCGGCGGGGAAACTTGAATCCACATGTTTTTGTGTGATCAGGTAGCTGGCGATGTCCCGCGCGTCGCTCTCTGTAAGACGCAGGCTCGGCATGACCGTCATTTGCTGAACGACAAGCTCGTGACCATCGTTCGGGCTGCGCGAATGATCGAGATCAAACACAAATGGCAGATTATGCTTGGCGTAATCTTCCGGGCCCAGATCTTTGTGTTCGAACGGGCTGTAGGGGCGCGTGCGCGTGCGTGGATTCAGAATCCAGCGCACAAGATAATCGTAATTATCTTTTTCTCCGACGCGCGAAAGGTTCGCGGCAAAGTCGCCGCCCACCATGTTCGGGCCCTCGCCCATCGAGTGGCAGGCTTCGCAGCCGCGTTCTTCGAACAGCACTTTTCCGTTGGCCGCGTTCCCCGGAGTCTGCTTGGGAAGCTCAGGACCGGTAATGGCCGATTGCCAGATGTATGCGGAAATCGCCTGAATTTCATCATCCTGCAAACGGAATTGCGGCATCTTGGTGGTCGGCCGCCATTCGTGCGTGTGCTTCAGCCAGTTGGGAATCCATTCCTTGTGAATCTTCATACGGACTTCTTTGAGGTCCGGGCCGACCTTCTTGATTTCGCGCAGCAAGTTGTGCGAACGCAAATCAAGTTGTTCAACCTTCGCGTCCATTCCCGACATTGTGACTGTCAGGTTCGTCGCTTCCGCGTAGTAGCGGTTTGCGGCATCGTTGTCGGGAGCCGTGTCGCCCTTTTTATTCAGCTGCGCGATTTGCAGGCGGTCCGCTTCCTTTTGATTGTCGAGTTGCGCAATCGTCTGGCGCGCGCTGACCAGTTCTTCGTCCTGATTGTCAAAACCCTGGAAGCGGTGGCAACCGATGCAGCCCTTTTCGCGATACAGCTGCTTGGCACGGTTCAGGACAGGAGCGTGTTCCGTGACCATGTCCGAAGCGTGGCACTGCTGGCAGCCGGCGTTGAAATTCTCCTTGTAGTACAAAGGCCACAGCCAGTGTTCGTAGCGGCCATGCCCTTTTTCAACAGTGTCCAGCGCGCGGCCATTTCCGCCGTGGCAGGGTGAGCAGCCGAATTTTTCCAGCGGATGATATTTCATCATGTCCGGATCGGGATGGCTGGTGAACGGCGCATCGCCGCTCTTGGAGAGGCCGAGGTCCGCTTTCGTCAGCGTCATCGTCACGGGAACGATCAGCGGGTCCGTGCCCAAGTGGCAGGACTGGCAGCGATCGACAAGCCCCGCGCCGCCAAGATTGTTGATCGAAGTTCCGGTGGGGTTCACATTGATCTGGCGAATGTGAACGTCCATGGTCTTCATGCTTTGGCTGAGAGTAAATAGATCTTTCGACGCGAGTCCGGGAAGCTGTTCTTTCACGTAGACGTTCAGCTTGTCTTGCGCATCTTTCGCGGGTTGATCGACATCGCCGCGTTGCGCGACCAGCTTTGCTTTGGACTGCATGATCGAGACGAACAGTCCGTTGAGCTGATCGTAATTGAATTGCCTTGCTTCGTTCTTATCCCCTTCCACGGGCCAGACCACAGGATAGGTTTGCGCCTTGGCTTCATTCAAATCTTTGAGCTTGGAGTCCTTGGCGCTCTTATCTTTCTCATCGATTTGCTCGAGCTGATAAGTAAGCGAGCCGACAAGGCCGCGCGAGTTGGTGAACGCGTCCGTCATGGCGGCGCGCTGGCGATCCAGCAACTCAATTTGCTGGCCGATCTTCTGGTCCATGGGCCGCGCAGCGTCCGTGGCTGCTTTCACGTCCGCCACAAGTTTCATGTACGCGGGAGTGGCGAAAAACTTCTGCTCGTCCGCCTTGCGCAGCTTGTACTCCTTGTCCAGATAGGAGGAGTACGCGCTGGAGAATTCGCCCTGATACTTGCGCCAGGGGCGAAGGCCATAAAATTCGTCGTAAAGCGACCAGGCTACTGTCAGCATCAGGACGAACATCGAGAGGAGCACAAGACCGGCCATTGGCCGGTTTGTGATTGGATCGTCAGGAGGAAGCTCAGGCACCCCGTGCCTCCTTATTATTCTGATTAAGGCGGGCGGCAAGCCCGGCCTGCAAACGAACAACGAAATCATTGCCCGTCAAAAAATTTCCAATCAACCTCAAATGCTGAACCAAGGCGTCACCCACACATACTTAATGCGCAACAGCAGCCGGAGCAGAATTTTCACCGGCAAGCTCAGCATCAATACCAGGAACAATTCCATCGTGACCATCTGCAAGAGCGTCATACGCTGGAAAATCTTTTTCGTGAAATCGGTGAGCAGCACGAGGCGATGCACGCCATAGCCCGCCACCAGGAAATAGAGCACCATCGGAAAAATTCCGAAAATGATGCGCGCCAGAATCGGCGCATAGCTGGCGTTCGCCGCCGGCATGAAGTGAACGAGCCATGACCCGTTAACCCCGAAAATCTGATCGACGTTCCGGTTTACGGCGAATTCCACTCTTTGCGCGTCCCATGTTTGCCCTGGCCAGAACCACATCCAGCCAGGGCCTCGTATGAAGGTCCCTATAACGATCATTAAGACCCATAAACCAATGAATCCGAACAGAAACGTCCAGATGGCGAATTTCCGCTGCTTATAGGTGTAATAACCGTTCCCGAGAGGATTGGCGTCAATATAGGGAATAACCATCAGGCCGACGATGATGAGCGTCGGCATAATCACTCCGGCAATCCACGGATCGAGATAGACGAGCATTTCCTGCAGTCCCAGGAAATACCAGGGGGCCTTGGCAGGATTCATCGTGACGTTAGGATTGGACGGCTCTTCGAGCGGGGCGCTGAGCGTGATGGACCACACCATGAGCAAGGCCGTCACTAAAATTGCGGCGACGAGTTCGATGCGCAGCAGGTACGGCCAGGTGTGAACTTCGCGCTCCCACTTGGGGTGCCAATCTTCGGTCTTGCGGTATTCCGTTTTAGCGAGGGCGGGATCGGCGGAGAGCTTGTCGATCAGACGATCGTTGTCGACTGCCTGCCTGAAGGCATACCAGACATAAAACGGGACCAGGAAAAGTAGTGCCACGATCGGCACGTTATCCGGAGCGGATGCAACTTCCCACA
>DATAPT010000217.1:0-1967 GCA_036265065.1 Candidatus Acidiferrales bacterium
GCAAAACGTGTCCAGAAGCCCGAAGGCTTCAACTTCGATCACGTCAGCGATGTGATCGATGTTGAAGCCTTCGGGCTTCTGGACACGTTTTGCCATATAGCCGGCCGGCGTCATGCGGGATATTCTACGTGACAGGTCCCTCGGCTTCGTTCGGGATTTCGGCAGCAGGCTCCCGCTGCGCTCACGCCTGCGATCGCCTCAAGTTCGAGTCCTCCGCCCTCCGCGGTGTCCACTCACCAAAGCTAACTTGACTTTGTTAGAACCTGGCGAGAGCATGAGTTTGACAGGTCGTGTCCGAAATACCGCTGGCATGCCAGCAGCCCCGGAGTGATGATCCGGGGCTTTTACTTTGGCGATTGACTTCCCTCCCGCTGGCTCAAATAATCTAATTAGTGGACATTTACGAAGAAATTGTGCAATTGCGAAGATCCGGACGCCGCGGGGCCGTTGCGACCATCGTCAACGTGCGCGGATCGATTCCCTCGTTTGAAACCGCGAAGATGCTTATTCGCGATGATGGCTCGATCTCCGGAACGGTCGGCGGCGGATGCGTGGAGGCGGAAGTCTGGCAAGCGGCGCGCGAGGTAATGGAGAGCGAAAAACCGCGGACTCTCACTTTCAACTTGAACCAGAATCCGAAGTATGACACCGGCCTCGTCTGCGGCGGAACCCTGGATATTTTTATTGAGCCGGTGCTTCCTCCGGCGTCGCTTTACATTTTCGGTGCAGGACATGTGGCGCTCAGCCTTTACCGAACCGCCAAGAACGCCGGCTTCGATGTGAGCGTGGTTGATGACCGCGAAAGCTATGCGAATCGCGAGCGTTTTCCAGAAGCTAATGAAGTTATCGCAGAAGATTTCGAGCAGGCCATGGCGCGAATCAGTCCGAATGAGACCTCTTACGTCGTGATTGTGACCCGTGGGCATCACGACGACATGCGCGTGCTGCGGTGGGCGGTGCAAACTCAGGCCCGCTATATCGGAATGATCGGGTCGAAGCGCAAGACCATTACTATTTTTCGCGAGCTGGTGAAAGAAGGAATTCCCGAGGACTTGTTCGAGCGCGTTCATGCCCCGGTAGGGCTGGACATAGGTGCGATCACGCCGGAAGAAATTGCCGTCGCGATTACGGCAGAATTGATCGCAGTCAGGCGCCGCGTCGAACGAGCGCTGCCCCACATGAGTTGGTCTCATTCGCGGAAGATCGATGCAAGCACAACTAAAGCGACATTGGAGAAAGAAAATACCTGAAAGCATTGGCCGACGCTCTGTTGACCACGCAAATACTTGTTCCCCTCTGTTAACACTCTCCTCACCTTCTCTGCTTTAGTATTTCCGTACTGCTACTTCATAGGCTGCGCGCGGAGGATCATTGAACGAATACTTGCTGTCGATTGTGCTCGGAATAATTGAAGGACTTACGGAATTCCTGCCGGTCAGTTCCACGGCCCACCTGCGAATCGCCGAGTCCCTGCTTCACATTAATTTGGCCGACGGATATTGGAAGATGTATACGATCGTAATCCAACTGGGCGCGATCTTGTGCCTGCCGATTTATTTTCGAGCGCGAATCGCAAAATTCGTGAGTACGTTTCCGCACGGGGAAAACGGAGACCGCAACGCGCTGACGCATCCTCTTGGCCTGACGCTAGTGGCGTTCGTGGTAACTGCGATACCGGCATTCTTGCTGACCAAGGTGATTGGCAAACATCTGGAGAGCTTGTACATCATGGGGATGTCTCTTCTGGTCGGCGGAATTGTGATGTGGATTGTGGACGCGATGAATGCGCGCTGGGAAAAACTCGGCCCCAACGCCCCGGGAAGCCGAATCCACACCTGGAGCATGGAGGCAATGAGCCTAGGCCAGGGGGTTTGGATTGGAGCATGCCAAATTCTCTCTGCGGTATTTCCGGGAACCTCGCGGTCGATGTCGACGATTGCGGCGGGACAGATTGCGGGCATGTCGCG
>DATAPT010000218.1:0-1520 GCA_036265065.1 Candidatus Acidiferrales bacterium
TCGCGGGTTCGATCCCAGTAGCACGTATAATTGAAATTTAGTTGCTTACCAGGAGAGGGATTGATGCCTTCCGCAAACGGACAAAACGGAAATGGTCACGACGGAAGCGGAGCCAGCAGGCTGCGCGCGGAATGGATTGCGCGCCGCAAGTCAGAGACCACGAACGGCAATTTCTCGCAAATGCACTATGCTCGCCAGGGCATGGTCACGGAAGAAATGCGGTACGTTGCCGAGCGCGAGAAGCTGGCGCCGGAACTGGTCCGCGATGAAGTGGCTCGCGGGCGCATGATTATTCCCGCCAACATCAATCATCCTGAACTCGAGCCGATGGCTATTGGCGTCGCGTCGCTGTGCAAAATTAATGCGAATATCGGCAACAGCGCGGTGACCTCGAACGTTGGCGACGAACTGAACAAACTGCACACAGCGGTTCACTATGGTGCTGATACCGTCATGGATCTTTCAACCGGCGGCGATATTCACGAAATACGTGAAGCTATTCTGCGTCATTCCCCGGTTCCAATTGGCACGGTTCCCATCTATGAAGCCGTTTCACGGGTGAAACGGATCGAAGACCTGAATGCTGATGTAATGCTTGAAGTAATCGAGGAACAAGCCGAGCAAGGCGTGGATTACATGACCATCCATTCCGGGGTTCTTGTTCAGTATTTACCGCTGATTTCGAAACGAATCACCGGAATCGTGAGCCGTGGCGGCGCAATTCTCGCGCAATGGATGGCGCATCACCACAAGCAGAATTTTCTGTACGACCGATTTGACGATATCTGCAAGATTTTTGCCAAGCACGACGTTTCGTTCTCGCTCGGTGATGGCCTGCGACCTGGTTGCATCGCCGATGCCAGCGATGCGGCACAATTTGCCGAGCTCAAAACCTTGGGCGAGCTCACAAAAAAAGCCTGGGAGTACGACGTTCAGGTGATGATCGAGGGTCCGGGGCACGTTCCCCTAGACAAGATTCAAGAACAGGTCGATAAGGAGCGCGAGCTTTGCTACGAAGCGCCGTTTTATACGCTAGGCCCGCTCGTCACCGACATTGCTCCGGGCTACGATCACATCACGTCCGCAATCGGCGCGGCCATGATCGGATGGCATGGCGCCGCCATGCTCTGTTATGTGACTCCCAAGGAGCACCTTGGACTTCCTAACGAAAAAGATGTGAAGGACGGAATTATCGCCTACAAGATAGCCGCCCACGCTGCCGATCTGGCCCGGCACCGTCCGGGTGCGCAGGACCGCGATAACGCTCTTAGTTATGCGCGCTATAAATTTGATTGGGAGAAGCAGTTCGCGCTCTCGCTTGATCCCGAGACCGCGCGCGCCATGCATGATGAGACCTTGCCGGACGACTATTACAAAGAAGCTGCGTTCTGCTCGATGTGCGGGCCGAAGTTCTGCTCTATGAACTATTCGTCGAAAGTGGACGAATACAACCGCGAAGTTCACGGCCTGGAAAAGAAGGATTATTCAGAGCTGGTGGACCGACTCGCGCCGTCCAAATA
>DATAPT010000219.1:0-5537 GCA_036265065.1 Candidatus Acidiferrales bacterium
ACTTAAAATCCTGCGGATTTGGTCCCGCATCGCCTGGCGAAACCGGATGCGCTGTCGCGGTGGCCGTCTGCCGTTTCACCATTTCCTGCTTGTCCGTGACTTCTCCCTGGCGGCTGACTTCGAAGAAAGTAGCAGGCCAAATTTTATTTTTGGAGTCGACGCAATCCTGCGCGTGGTCCTTGTGATACTTGTGCGCGCAAACCCAATAATCGTTGACGTCCGCCAGCTGTTTTTCCAAATCCGTCCACGCCTTGTCGCCCTTATTCATCGTGTCCTGTGCGTGTGCCAAGGGCGCAACGGACAGCAATGCCAGAATAAGAATTATGCGAAACTTTTTCATTAAGAGTCCCCTTTGTCGGATAAAAATTTTCTACTGCACTGAACTTCTATTATTATTTCCCGGAACTCTTGGGCCAAAGAACGCCCTGATCATCCTTGGTTACCGGACCCAAGCCTTTGTAAACAAATTTCTGGACGCGCTGGCCGCGATACGTTTCGGTCACGTAAATGTTGCCCTTCGAGTCCGTGGCGATGCTGTGCGGCCCGTAAAATTCACCCGGCTGCCGCCCGCCTTCTCCGAAAGTCGTCAGCACTTCAAGTGTGTCGCGCAGGAGAATGTGAATGCGATCGTTCTCGCCGTCGGCCAGGTAAATATACTTTTGCTGCGGGTCCTTTGAAAACGCGATGTCCCACGCGGAGCCGGAGCCCAGCGTGCGCTTGGCGATAAATGCTTCCTTGACGAAAGTTCCGTCCGGTTTGAAAACCTGGATGCGGTCATTCACGCGATCGCAAACGTACACCAAACGATCGACGGAAAGATCGGCGCAATGCACCGGGTTGCGAAACTGCTGCGGGGGCGGCGCATCCGGATTGTAATTACCGAGGTCCGTGTCATCGGGTTTGTTGCCGTACGCGCCCCAGTGCCGCTTGTACTTGCCCGTGTCCGCGTCAAACACAATCACGCGATGATTGCCGTAGCCGTCGGCCACATAAACTTCGTTCGCCTGTTTGTCGATAAAAGTCTTTGCAGGCAAGCGCAGGTTTTCCACGTCATTGCTGCCCTTGCTGCTGTGAGGCTTTCCGATTTGCATCAGGAACTGGCCGTCTTGCGTAAATTTCAGGACTTGATTGTCCAGGTACGACGCGGTGGCGGATGCTGCGGATTCATCTGGTGCGCCGCCGGCTGGTTTCGCGGGCGCCTTGCCCCGGCCATTGCCGCCAATCCAAACGTTTCCTTTGTAATCGATCGTAATCCCGTGGTTCGATTCCGGCCAATCGTAGCCGTTGCCCGGTCCGCCCCAGTGGTGAAGCAGGTTGCCTGCCTGGTCAAATTCCAGAACGGGCGGAGCAGGAGCGCAACACATGGCCACTGGTGGATTCGAGGTGGCGTGGAGTTCGCCCGGCTCGAGCGAGCCCTGGCGATGAATGATCCAGATGTTGTCCTGTGCGTCGACCGAAACTCCGATCGTCATGCCCATCAGCCAATGGTTCGGCAGCGGCTTCGGCCACAGCGGATCGACTTCGAACATCGGGGCCTGTACGGCGGCGGCCTCGACTCGACCTTTCTTTTCCACGACAACCGATCCAACCCCAAGTGCAACAGCCAAGCCGGTAAACGCCAAGCCTGTAACAAGTTTGCGATTCATACAGTTCCTCACTTTATTCGAATCGAAAATTTGGCCTTGTTGCCGCTTCTACTTCTTGGAACTTGGGCCCGGCGCCGCCGCAGGCTCAGGAACAATTGGAACGAGTCCTGCGCCTGCAACTCTCCACTTGCCATTTTCTTTCACAAACATTCGGAGCACGCCCATCTCGCGGGTCACGACGATCTTGCCGTTCGAATCGACGCCCTTGATAACCGTGTGATCGCTCGCCAGCGCAACGTTTCCGTAAACCGCGCGCAACTTGAACTCGCCCGGAAAGGCTCCGGTTCCCGGCTGGCGGTCGGCCTTCGCCATCATGTCCATCATTTGTTCTTTGTTTACCACCTGCCCGCCCGGCAGGATGTCGAAGAAATCGTCGGTCCACAATTCGCCCATGCTGTCCGGACCGGTTTTTCGCTTGTCGAATTCGGCTTTCATCCATTTCAGTTCGACGGCATAAAGCTCTTTTTCGAGGGCGGCGGTTCCTGTATTAGGCGCTCTCTTTTCCTGAGCCCGCAAAGGCAGCGGAAGAAGGGCGAGCGCGCACAAAATAATAGCGAATAAATTTTTCATACGATTGTTTCTCCCATTAAAATGAGCAGATCAAAAAAGTTTCGCGCACGCAGCACGCGCGGCTCCAATAGTAATCAGGGCCGCGCGCGTTGCGTGATCGTTCAAGAATTTCCGGTTACTTCTGCTTCGGCCAGAGCGCACCCTGATCTTGCTTTGAGACCGGTCCGAGACCCTTGTAAATAAATTTCTGCAGGCGTTGTCCACGGTAAGTTTCCGTCGTATAAATATTGCCCTTGGAATCCGTGGCAATGCTGTGCACGGCATAAAACAGGCCGGGCTGACGACCGCCGTCACCGAAATTCGTCACTTCCTGCAGCGTGTCGCGCAGAAGGATATGGATTTTCTCGTTCGCCCCATCCGCGAGATAGATAAACTTCTGTTCCGGATCCTTCGAAAAAGCGATGTCCCACACGGAGCCGTCCCCGAGCGTCCTTTTTTCGATGATCTGTTCCTTGACGAACGTGCCGTCCGGTTTGAAAACCTGGATGCGATCGTTTACGCGGTCGCAGACGTACAGCAGGTTATCGTTCGAAAGCTGCGCGCAGTGCACGGGGCTGCGGAATTGCTGGTCGATCGGAGCATCGGGATTGTAATTCCCCATGTCCGTGTCGTCCGGCTTGTGTCCGTATGCGCCCCAGTGCCGCTTGTACGCGCCCGTGTCCGCGTCAAAAACGATGACGCGTTTGTTGCCGTATCCGTCGGCCACGTACAGCTCATTCGTTTTGGGATCGACAAACATTTTTGCCGGCCCCTTCAGATTTTGCACATCGTTGCTGCCCTTGCTCCCGAACGGATGCCCGAGCTGCATCAGGAATTTTCCGTCACCCGTGAACTTCAGGATTTGATTGTCGGCGAATGCACCAGGCCCCTGGCTTCCTTCCGGCGCGGCGGTCGCACCGGTATCTTGCCGCTTTGGATCAACCGTGCGGCCATTTCCGCCGATCCAGACATTGCCTTTGTAGTCGACCGTAATTCCGTGGTTGGAGTTCGGCCAATCGTAGCCCTTGCCCGGGCCGCCCCAGTGTCCGATCAGGTTGCCGGCTTTGTCGAATTCCAGAACTGGCGGAGCGACCTTGCAGCATTCCGCTCCCGGCGGATTCCAATCGCCGTAAGATTCCTTCGCTTCCAGCGAACCGCCGCGATGAATGATCCAGACGTTATCCGCCGCATCAACGGATACGCCGATCGTCATGCCGACCACCCAGTGATTCGGCAATGGTTTCGGCCAAAAGGGATCCACTTCAAACATAGGCGCCTGCACGCCCGCGGCTTGCACCGCGGCGCGTTTTTCCAGCACGATCGATCCAACGCCCAGCATGATAACCAGAGCAACAAATATCGCGCCTACGTAAATTTTGCGATTCACTAGAAAACCTCCACTTTCGGATGAGGAATAAATATAGCCTGTCTTAAATTGTGACCCATCTGAAATATTTCTGAAATCTTTGAACCGAAGCATATACCAGTTTGCTTTTCATCTGCCATTCATTTCGAATCCGCTACTGTGGATTGCCCATGACGCAAGCGGTTCGTAATTTTCCGCCAAGTGCATTCCACAACCACCGCCCAAAAAACTGCGATCAGGGCTTGATGGGAGCGATTCCCGCTCCGATCGCCCGCCAGCGTCCCTGCTGCTTCACGAACACGCGAATCACTTTGTAAGTTCCGTTGTAATTCACGCCGCCGGAGAGCCCTCGAATGGTCGTGGTATCGAGCAGCATCGCCACATCTGAGGAGACGTAACGCACATCGATATCGTCAGGATGGATTTCCTCGATTTTGCGCGTGGGATCCTGGATTTGATCGATCTGCTCTTTCTTATCGACGATATCTCCGCCGGGGTGAACTTCGACAAAGTCATCGGCGAACAGCCAGGCCATGGTTCCGGTGTCGCGGTTATGCGCGGCGTCCAGCCAGATATGGTCCATCACGGCCACGTTGGCGGCTTCGCTTTCGCCGCTCTTGTTGGGCGTCTGGCCCAGCGTCAACGTGGCTGTGGCCACCAGGACTAGAAAACACGTGGCCAACCCGTATACGAATTTCATTGCGACCCTCCGATTTCCAATCATTTCTTTCCGCGCAGTTTATTTTTTCGCGGCAATCGCATTCATCACCACGCCAGTCGCTTGCCAGCTCCCATTCTTTTTGATCAACACGCGAAAAACTCTGAACTCGCCGTCCATGCTGTTGCCCTTGCTGTCATGGCCTTTGAGCGTCGTGTGGTCGGTCAAGATCGCCACGTTGCCGTGGAGATGCACTTTGATTTCCTCTGGGTCAAGTAAGGTAATCGTCGGATGGTCGGGGCCGCGAAGAATATCGAGCCACTGTTTTTTTGTGTTCGCCTGCCCGTTCGGAAAAACAAGAACATAGCTGTCCGCGAAAAATTTTTCACAATAGGCGACGTCGAGCCGCTTTTCAGCGTCCAGCCAATCATGATCCAGCTTTTTCAGTTGCTCTTCCTCGGCGGAGGCGGTGGCCTTCGTCTGCGCGAACGCCAGCGGCGAAAACATCAGGATCGCGGCGATTGCCGCCGTTTGAAAAAGTTTCATTGGAAAATCTCCTCGTCGTGCAGGCCGCGCTTTCCTTCCATCCTTATCGCGGCGGCTAAATTACGGACGAATGCCGGGAATATTCATGCGCAGCCGATAAAGGCCGGTGACCGCCGTGAAATACAAAGTCTTGCCGTCTTCATCTCCCCAAGCAAGGTTGGCCGGATTTTCCAGCGGCCTGATCGTGCCAAGGTGTTTGCCCTCGGACGTGAGAACCCAAATGCCGCCAGGGCCCGCTCCGTAAATATTTCCCTTTTGATCGACCTTAATTCCGTCAGGTACGCCGTTTTCCTTGCTCGAAGACATGTCGATAAGAAGTTTCGGATTGGCGATCGTGTCGTCGGCTTGCACGTCATAGCGCCAATACTTTTTGGTAAAAGAGTCGTTCACGTAGAGATACTTTTCGTCCGGAGAAAAGGCGATGCCGTTCGGCGCCTGCAAATCCTTGACGATCAGCTGCAATTTTCCTTTGGAGTAGAGATACACGCCGTTGTAAGGGAGTTCCTTCTTGGGATCATCGTTCCCTTTGCGAAAGCCGAATGGCGGGTCCGTAATGTAGAGCGCGCCGTCGGACTTATAAACCAAATCGTTTGGGCTGTTGAGGCGCTTGCCTTCGTAACGATCCGCGAGCACTGTCCGCTTCCCGTCCTTTTCCAAACGGATGATGCCGTGGTCGCCGTGCTGAACGAACGTAACTCGCCCCTGCTTATCGAGCGTGATGCCATTCGAACCAAAGAGCGTAACCACCTTGTGCCCGTTATTCAGTTGGTAG
>DATAPT010000220.1:0-5530 GCA_036265065.1 Candidatus Acidiferrales bacterium
TGATCACATTGCGGTTGCCGTTGTCGGTTGTGGATATTGGGGAAAGAATCTGGTCCGCAATTTTCACCAACTAGGTAGGCTGCGCGTCATCTGTGACGTCGACCGGGCACAGCTGGAAAAACTACAACAACAATATGAAGGCGTGGATATTTCCACATCGTATGAGGATGTGCTTCGGCGGCAAGACATCGAAGGAATCGTGATTGCCGCGCCAGCCGAGCAACATTACAGCCTGGCCAAACGCGCGCTGGAAATGGGGAAAGATGTGTTTGTCGAAAAGCCTCTCGCCCTGAATGTTTTACACGCCGAAGAACTGACCGCGATGGCCCACAGGTCCGGCAACGTCCTAATGGTTGGACATTTGCTGCAATACCATCCGGCGATTACGAAACTCAAATCTCTGGTTCGCGAGGGAGCGCTTGGTAAGGTTCAATATATTTATTCTTCACGATTGAACTTCGGAAAACTGCGAACGGAAGAAAATATCCTTTGGAGTTTTGCTCCCCACGACATCTCTGCAATCTTGTTTTTACTCGGCGAGGAGCCGACATCCGTGGCTGCGCATGGCGGAAACTATTTGAATGCCAACGTAGCTGATGTGACGCTGACCAGTTGCACCTTTGCCAGCGGCGCGACGGCGCACATTTTTGTCAGTTGGCTGCATCCGTTCAAAGAGCAGAAGCTTGTAGTTGTCGGTGATCGTCAAATGGCCGTGTTTGACGACATGCAAACGGAACGCAAACTTGTTCTCTATTCGCATCGTATTGAGTGGCTCGATCGGCATCCCATCGCAAAACAATCTGAAGGGCAAGTGGTACAGCTTCCTGCGCAAGAACCATTGCGCCTGGAATGCCTACATTTCCTCGAATGCATTTCCACACGTCAGGCGCCAAATACCGACGGGAATAACGGTGTCCGCGTGCTGCGAATTTTGAATGCAAGCGAGCGGTCGCTGAAAAGCCACGGTGAAGTGCAATCCGTAAGCGGAACCAAACCGAGTTATTACGTCGACCCGACGGCCCGTGTAGACCTGCCGACAAAGATCGGAAACGGAAGCCATATATGGCATTTTTCGCATGTTATGCCGAATTGCGAGATTGGCGAGAATTGCAATATGGGACAAAACGTGCATGTGGCTTCGGGAGTGCGGATCGGCAACAACGTAAAAATCCAGAACAACGTTTCTCTTTACACGGGAGTGGAACTTGAAGACGACGTGTTCTGCGGCCCATCCATGGTATTCACCAATGTTACGAATCCGCGAAGTTTCGTAAACCGGAAGAACGAATATAAAAAGACGCTTGTACGGAGGGGCGCATCCCTTGGTGCAAATTCCACCATCGTTTGCGGTGTGACGATTGGCGAATATGCCTTCATCGGCGCCGGAGCAGTCGTCACGAGGGACGTCGCCCCATTCGCGTTAATGGTCGGATCTCCCGCCAGGCGGATTGGCTGGATGTGCAAATGCGGGGCGCGTCTTGAACCCAAGGAAGGACAGGCGCGTTGCGTGAGTTGCGGACTGAACTATTCCGTGGATTCGAATGAAATCAAGCTCGCGGAAGTGCCAACAGCAGCTTCCCAGGAATTGGAAGAAAAATTAGTGGCTCCGCAGCGCGCGGCACTTTTACCATCAGCCACATAACATAAAAACATTTCATCAATATATTTTAAAATCCAACTCGTCATGTGTAATACGGTGCTCAAATCGCATTTGACCGAAATTCCCCACTAAATCCATGTCAACAAAAATTGTGACACATGCAGGATGCAAACCAGCTCTGAAAGATAAGAAGCCACGTCAGATACAAGCCGTTCCGAAAGCTTCAAGGGAGATTACTTGTCAGATTTTAAGGCAAGAAGAATATCCGGAATGGGACAACTTGATTGACAGGTCTCCTAATGGAACGATTTTTCACTATTCCTGGTGGCTTCAGACGACTTCGGCAGACTTCACGATTCTCGCCATTCGGAATGAGCGAGGCGTAATTGTTGCCGGTATGCCGATCCCGTTTGAACGCCGCCATGGTCTAAAATTATATCGGTCTCCCCGCCTGACCCCTTACCTCGGGCCAGTGTTCGACGTGTCTCATATTGATAACACGTGCGATCGCCTTCACTTTATGCGAACCAATGGAGAACTGCTCGCGCGAAATATTAAATCCTACGACTGTGTGCGTTATGTCGCCGGCGCGTGTGCCCCGGATTTACAGGGTTTTCTCTGGGCTGGTTTTCGAATAAATCTCGCCTACACTTTCCGTTTCCCTTCCACGCATACTCTCGATCAAATTACCGCGGGCATGACTCGAACGCACCTTCAGAAACTCACAAAGGCCATGCGACTGAATCTCACGGTCGTTCGAGACGAGGGCATCGAAGACCTTGTCCTGTTATACCGGAAAACTTTCGAAAAGCAGGGACTAAAACCCACGTGCTCCGAAGATTTTCTTAGACGCCTGTGGAATGCGGCTTATTCCCAGGAAAGAGCTCACCTGTACGTTGCCAGAACGCAAGATGAAAAGCCTGTAGCCGCTCTCCTCACGGTGTACGATAACCGTACCACCTACCAAATCGTTTCCGGAGTGAATCCTGATTTTCGCGATATTCCCGGTGCTTATTTAATCCTTTGGAATGCGCTGCAAGACACTCTAGGCGCAGGTCGCGACTATGACTTCGAAGGATCCGGCCTGCGAGGCGTGGAGTGCTTCTACCGGCGATGGGGAGCATCCGCGGTCCCGATCTGGCGATTGGAAAAGTCAGGATCGTGGCGGGGCGGCTTCTTCCACTCCTTGATTGACCGCCGCGATTTAAAAAGAATCAACAAATAATCACACTCAGTCGAAATTCACTTCCAGTAAGGGATTTTACGAGGAGAACCATGGGGTCATTTGCAGATCCAAACGCTTCACCGCGGG
Organism: Candidatus Acidiferrales bacterium; assembly: GCA_036265065.1. GTDB lineage: Bacteria > Acidobacteriota > Terriglobia > Acidiferrales > UBA7541 > Palsa-360. Next base: position 2,913 of record DATAPT010000220.1, read on the forward strand.
GCCGCGTACAGGTTGCGAATCATGTTCCCCACTTGGGCGCGAATGTGCGAATTACACCGCAGGCGAGATATTACGCGGTTGCGGAGTTGGCCCGGCGCGGCGGAGTCACTCGCGAATTTTTTAGAACATGGAAAGTTTCCGCGACATCAGAATATACTGTTTTTGAAATTGCAAATGGAACGAGCAAATTCATTCGTTTCCCTCACGCATCTCCCAAGATTCTAAGATCTTTGGCTTTAGGGCAAATGAGTTCTATCCATGTCCCACTTGCATCGAATGTTGGCGACAAAAATGGTTTTCAGCTATCGCACACCATGGTTCCCTTCGTTTCAAGCGAAATGACCGAGGATCGCCCACTTTTCTATCTTTCAGATCCGAATCATCTGGAATGTTCCCTTGACCTTCCCTTATCAATTCTGTTAACTCTTTCCCGGTGGGAAGAAATGCTGGAAATTCCTCGCGATGACCACGGGCGTTTCCAGGCAAGAGACAGTATTACGTGCACTGGTGGATTCCTTGACCGGCCGATTGTGGACGAATACGGGCTTGCCTTCGAACAAGCCATGACTTTGCTTTTCCCTTCCTGGAAAAAAACGTCACGGAAACTGCGCATCAAAGTAAGTCACGATGCCGATCACGTTGGCATTCCTTTCCATTGGAAAACCGCATTACGCCATTCCGTCCGCTCCGGCGCGATCCACAATTCTTTCCGGGATGTATTCAGCCAATTTAGCCGCGTCGATCCTGCGGAGCTTAATTCGATACGCCACATTACGCTGGCTTCTAAAAAGCACGGTTTAAATTCCACGGTGTATTGGAAGGCCGCTCCTGCAGGTCCAAGGGACAGCGGATATGACCCGCGGCACAATAAAGTCCGCCAGATGGTGAACTGGTTGGATCACATGCAAGTCGAATCCGGCATTCACCCGGGATATAACACGTTTCGAGCTCCGGAAAAATTGCGGAGAGAAGTCGCTATTCTTCGCGACACATTGGGAGACCGGCCACTTGGCGGGCGTCAACATTATTTGAGATGGTCTCCGGACACCTGGCTGGACTGGGAAAATTGCGGCCTGGCGTATGACAGCAGCGTGGGGTTCGCCGAGCAAATCGGGTTCAAGGCGGGCACTTGCATTCCGTACCAACCGTGGCTTTTCCCGCTGAACCGGCAGGCTGATCTGATTGAAATTCCATTGCTGGTCATGGATCGAACGCTGCTGGCTTACATGGGTTTGTCAAAGGGCCAGGCGATTCATGCGGTAAACCAATTGGTTGATCGATGCCGAATGGTAGGCGGCGTATTTACAATTCTTTGGCACAATGACACGTTCCTGAACCCATTGTATCGAGATGTGTATTTAAGCTTGCTGGGAACTTTATCGGGCATAGAAAATTATAACTGGCAATCCGATCCTATTCCTCTTTTCACCTAGTCGCAGGCATTTTCCACATTTATGGAAATTAAACGCAAGCAATTGCTGATTTTCAGCTCCGTGCTGGTTGCACTTTTCTTGGTGGCCAGCGCGTATTTCAATTTGCCATTGGAATTGACGTTACTCGGGCTCGCGGCAATGACCGTGGTTCCGTACCTGATCGTCCGATTCCCTGAGTGGTTTCTCGTCGCGGCATTGTTCATTCCCCAATGGAAGACAATCCTGGGCGCCAGTTCCGCGGAAAGTTCGGCGGATCCTACAGTCATTATTTTGGCCTGCCTTGCCATTGGCCTGCTGTGGCGAATAATGATGTGGTTTGGGCGAATCGGGTACAGTGAACTTCGCGGGGTGTTTTCGGGATCGTATGTGCAGATCGGTGCCTTCGCGCTATTTGCCGCTCTTCTAACGGTCAGTTACACATATACGAATGCACCCATTTACGGCGGGACGAAACTTTTTCGCTTCCTTTTTATCGGAACACTGCTTTTGATTTCTCCTTTTTTTATTCTTCTAAAAGAGAGCGATTTTCTAACTTTTGCGAGACTTTTTGTGGGGTTCGGCGTCGTCACAGCAATCGGCCTGATCGGCTCACTCGAAATGCGCAGCCGGGATGCGGACACTGATATCACTAAAATTGGAGCAGGTTGGCTGGTAGGTATGGCCATCCTCCTGTTGATTTTTTATCCGCTTACTCAAAATAAGCGCCGTCAGCGCGCTCTGCTGATTTTTCTTTTGCCCCCATTAGTTGGCGGTTTGATGGCTGCAGCGGCACGCGGTCCCATGGTGGCCCTTACTTTTTGCGTGTTCCTCGGCATGGGAAATTTGATAATCGTCGGAAAGCTGCGAAGCTCTACCGCCGTTCTCATAGTGCTCTTTTTGATTGTGGGTGTTGGAACAGCCTTTTTCGCATTGCGGCAAACCGACATGGACAAGTACAGCGCTAAGGCCAATGAGCTGCAAACCATGGCCACAGGCGGCTCCGCTTCCGGTTCGGCTGCCAAGCGCTTGGATTTTTACAGAGCAACGCTTAATGCAATCCCCAATCAACCTCTATTTGGAACCGGAATTGGAAGCTGGGGTATTTTTTATTATGGAAATGACGCGAGAGGTTATCCCCATAACCTGATGTTGGAAATTGCCTATGAAGAAGGAATCGGCGGTTTAATGGTATTCCTGGCCCTTTTA
>DATAPT010000221.1:0-1659 GCA_036265065.1 Candidatus Acidiferrales bacterium
TAGCCTTCGACAACATCATGATGACGAACAAAGTCGATCCGCACGTCCGCGGGAAATTCAAATTTGTCGTGGCCGGTGTAGCTGACGCTAACGAACATTCCAAGCAGGTGATAAAAACGGCGGCGGGTTTTTGTAAGCTCCTGTGAATCCACTAGCAGCGTCACTGTCAGATCGTTCCTGGTCATCGTCCAGCGGTAACGCCCGTCATCTCCGCGCTCAAATGTGCAGCCCGGCCAGTTCGCAGTCCAGCGGACAGCGGGCAATTGTTTCTCGCGTGCACCACTGACGGGAGCAAGCATCGTAACTAAAAGAATCAATGCGGGAATGCCATGCCTGGTCATAAACTTTCCGGATCGGCCCGCCAAACTGCTGAACTTCGACCCTTTGACGATGGGATATCATGGATTCGATCCGCGGAGGACAGCAGAATCATGGTCACGCGTGAAAACGTCCCCATCCACGATTTAGGCTCATTGCGCATCCACGATGGGCAGCGCAAGAGCGGGAAAATGGGGAAATACCTCGCCATATTCTTTGGCCTTCTGATAATCCTCGCCGGAATGGGCGCCGGTGTCTACGCGTTACTGAGGTCGAAGCCAACCGTAGAAGTGGCGACGGCGCGAACAGCCACTGGCCCTGCCAGCCGCGAAGCCCTGCTCAATGCTACGGGATACGTCACGCCGCGCCAAAGAGCGACCATCGCCGCAAAAATTACCGGGCGCGTTACCGGCGTCTTTTTCGATGAAGGAACCCATGTTCATGCCGGCCAACTTTTGGCCACTCTGGACGATGCCGACGCGAGAAGAGCACTTGAAACCGCAAGGGCGGATCGTGATTCGGCCCAAGCTGCCATTGCCGACTACCAGGTGCAGCTGAAGAATTCTCGAATTTTGCTGCATCGCACAGAAGAACTCCAAAAGGCCGGAGTGCAGCCGCAAGAGCAATTAGACAACGCGCGTACCGCGACTGACAGCCTTCAGGCCAAAATTGATTTGGCAAAGGCGCAGTTAGGCGCGGCCGATGCCCGCATTCGGGAGTCGCAACAGGCCGTTGATAACTGCACAATTCGCGCGCCGTTTGACGGCATAGTGGTATCGAAGGACGCGCAGGTTGGCGAGATGGTATCGCCGATTTCGGCTGGCGGCGGCTTTACGCGTACAGGGATCGCCACCATCGTCAACATGAACTCGAATGAAATCGAAGTTGATGTCAATGAAGCCTACATCACACGTGTAAAGCCCGGCCAGCAAGTTACAGCAATTCTCGACGCTTATCCTGATTGGGAGATTCCGAGCCGCGTTCGAACGATCATTCCCAGCGCTGATCGGCAAAAAGCTACGGTAAAAGTGCGTATTTCGTTCTTGAAACTCGACCCTCGCATCCTGCCTGACATGGGGATCAAGGTTACGTTTCTTGGAGATGCACCGTCTACCAAGGATGCGCCGTCCGCGCCGGCAATCCTGATTCCGCAGAGCGCAGTGCATGACGAAGGTGGAAAGAAAGTCGTTTTTCTTCTCAAGGGTGAGAAGGCCGAACGTCGCGCCGTGACACTCGGCGGTGGTCGCGGATCAGATGCAGAAGTAATTGCCGGTGTGGCGGCAGGTGACACGGTGATCGTAAATGGACCAGCCGACCTTCACGATGGTCAGAGTGTCCAGA
>DATAPT010000222.1:0-4310 GCA_036265065.1 Candidatus Acidiferrales bacterium
AACTGCCCCAGGTATCCGCGGCCGTAATCCGTGTAGTAAAGAACATCGTCTGCTGTAATCGCCACGCGACGCGGGCGCGCTGCCTCATTCGGTAGGTTATATTCGTGGATATCCATCGTTTCGGGATCGATGCTGGCGATCTTGTTTGCTCCAAACTCGACGTAATAGGGAACGCCTTTGGTGGTGATCACCATTCCATAGGGGTTCGACTTCGGGGTCGGCGAAGTCACTACTTTTGAAACGCCAGTTTCGGTGTTTAGCTTGCCCACCATGTTCGCTCCCTGCACCGTAAACCACAGAGTCCCCTTTTGATCGAAAAGCGGTGTGTGCGGATCACGCGCATTGCGATCCAGCGGGTACTCCGTAAATTTTCCTGTGGATGGCTCAAACTTGCCGATGTACGCCTTGAAATTCGCCGTGAACCAGATATTGCCCGCCTTATCCATTACTAGGCCATGGGGTCCGGACATCGGTTTTCCCGTGCGATATTCCTTGATTTCACCTGTTTTTGGATCGATGTGGCCGAGCAGGTTGGCCATGTGCCCCGAGAACCAGATCGTGCCGTCCGGCGCCGCCAGAGGATCGTGCGGCCTGGTGCCTGGAGTGGGCAACTTCCATTCTTTAAAGGAAACTTCCACGTTGCCTGGTATGGCTGCGGGCGCAGGTCCGGGTTTTTCCGGAAAATTCTTGATCAGGTAGTTCGTTACCATTTCCACTTTGTCGTCCGGAATTGCCGCGCCAACATTCCGCATCATGGATATCGTCGTTTTCCATTCTTCCGGAGTGTGCCCTTGCGATTTCGTGATGTTGGTGAGGCTATGGCACACCGAGCAGGAGCTCTCCACCAGGTCCTTCGCATCGCCGGCCGGCATATCGACAGCTTCGCGCTCTCCCAACTGCATTTGTGCTCGCGCAGGCATCGCCAAGAACAGGGAAGTCGCGGCAACGCCGATCAAAATTGATTTCAATGACATAGCTCCTCCAGGGAGTAACTTCATCCATATCATAGATTAAGAAGACGTCCGTTGCGTTACAAAAATTACAGGGGCGCTGTCATCCGAAGCTGTCGGAAATCTCATCCGAAAGCGGCGAGCGAATCAATTTTCAAAAGATTGAGAACCAGGCAGGGAGAAAGAATAAGACAGAGGCGGGGTGGGCTAGTCTGCCGTTTTTTGAGTAACGGAATCCCGCCTCTGTCAAGTAACGGTATAGTTATAACAGAGTAGGTAACTATTTTACAAGTATTAATCCTACCCCCGTAAAAGCGACTATACACATTCTTCATTACGGGTTAATTGCAAGTTTATTGCCAAAGTTTGTACGATGCATTTTTGACGAAGATATGATCCGCGGAAGCGTTTTGCAGCATAGAATTGAACAATTCTCAATTTTTCGAGGGAGAGATAATGGCTGAGTAGAAAATTATTTCCGTTTGTGGAGCAACTGGTGCACAAGGCGAGGGCCTCGTCCGTGCGATTTTACGAGATTCTCAGGGCGGCTTCGCTGCACGCGCAATTGCCAGGGACGTTAACAGTGACAAAGCCAGGGAACTCGCCAGAATGGGCGCTGAGGTCGTCGCCGCCGATATCGACGAATTCAGCAATCTGATGGGCCAGGAAATTCCTGCAACAGCATTTCACCTGAAGCCCTCCGGTAGTTGAGTTTCCCCGGCGCGGATAACCTTGGCAACATGTTTCAATTTAAACGCGACTTCAACGATTATTTTTGTGGGGTGCGCGAAGAGGCGTTTTCAAGATCTTTGAATCCAGAATTGGAGAATTTTTCGACGTGGCTGCTGAACAACAAGAACGCCATTCTTGGAGCGCAGACCGTGGCAGGGACATAGGATCGAGAAAATCAAGATTGCAAGCGCAAGGAGGGAAATAAATGCTCCGGGTTCGGAAGCCCAGATCGCGCTCGTCACTCGCTGTTCGATTCACTCTGATCGTACTTGTCGCTTCGACGCTGCTCATTGCGTATATTTCCGCGGGCCAGCAAGATCTCGATACGCTTTTCTCCAAAGCAAAATCCGAAGGCACGTTGATCCTGTACACTGGCGGCCCGACCGCGCCATGGGAGGCCACGGCAAAGGAATTCTCCGCGCGTTATCCCGGCATCTCCGTCTCGGTCACGGGAGGTTTCAGCAATGTCTTGGACAAGAAGATCGATGCACAACTAGCCAGCGGTAAGCTGGAGGTTGATCTCGCCATTTTCCAGACATTGCAGGACTTCGTTCGCTGGAAGGAGCAGGGAGCCCTTCTCGAATTCAAGCCTCAGGGCTTCGCTAATATCAATCCGAGCTTCAAGGACCCGAACGGAGCGTACGTCGCCATTCAAATTAACGCTCACGCTTACGCTTATAATCCCGATCTTGTAAAACCTGAAGACGTGCCGCGCTCGGCCTTGGATTTCCTCAACCCGCGCTTCAAGGGGAAGGTCGTATCCTGTTACCCAGCCGACGATGATGCCACGCTGTATGACTTTTATTCGATCGTTGAGAAATATGGCTGGTCTTACATGGACCGCTATATGGCCAACCAGCCGAATTTCATTCAAGGCCATCTGGGCGTCGTACGCAGTATTGCTTCGGGCGAGAATCTAGTCACCTTCGATACCATCGCCTCCATCAGCATGGACCAGAAAAATCTGGGTCTTGCGCAAGCTGTGGCTTTTCCTGAATCCGATCCTCTTCCGATTTGGCCGTTCACCGCAGCCATCTTCAAGTCTGCTGCTCATCCCAACGCCGCTGAATTGTTCCTCACGTGGTACCTCTCGCCGGAAGTGCAAACCAAAACAGGGAATTGGTCGCCGCGCACCGATGTCCCCGCACCTTACGGCTGGAAGCCCATTCTGTCCTACAAAGTAATCAACGATTATCGCTCGTTCCTTACGAATACGAAGCAGCTCGAAGAATTAAGAAAGCGCTTTGAGGCTTACACGGGCCCTGTGAAAAACGTTGGCGGGGTGCGCTGAAATCTGGCTGTAATTCGTCTGAATTATTCTCTCAGCAGCAAAACAGGTGGTATCCTGCGACGAAATGCCGGGGGATAATCATCAGGAATCATGTTCGGTGAAGCAGTTCAAAACAGTTTATTGTGTGCGATTAGAATTGTGCGCCTGCGTCATTTGAAGGTTGATTTTGAAATCATTTTAGGAGGCTGGCCTTGAAAGTGATTCGAATGCTGTGTTTTGTTGCGGCGATGTGCGTTTCAGTTGCTGCATTTGCTCAGGAACCTGCCAGGCAGACAGTCAAAATGGGCAGCAAGGAATGGACAGAGCTTGAAAAGACGCTGTGGGATGTGGACCAGCAATGGCTTTGCAGCGCTGGCGCCACGCCCTATCACCAGGATTATAAGGAGTGCGTGGAGTTTCGAAGCAAGTTTTGGACTGACCAGTTTTTTGAAATATCCACTAAGGGCGAAGTGCAAACCAAGGCGGAAATGATCGCGCGGCAGCGAGTGGCACACCCTTCCAAGGGTGTTGGCCCGCATCCAGATGGTTTTAAGTTAATGGCCGTATATGGAAATGTTGCGTTGGCGACCGATCACACTTTTCTGCAGGATGAAGTGAAGGATGGAAAAGTGACCGGGACTGAAACGCGGGTTCTGCGTATGTTTGCGAAAGAGAACGGAAAGTGGAGACCTGCCGGCGCCGCACTGGTGCCGATTATTAAGTAGCGCCGCAAAATGAAAAGGGCAGCCATAGTGGCTGCCCTTCTTTCCCGCATAAATATCCTTAATTTATTGCACTGCGTAAACCAAGACCACCGCGCTCTTGGACCCGTGCGGTGGGACAGCCACGAAATATTCCTTCAGCGAGGGAACCAACAACCCGGTCTTGCCCAGCGGCCCGGTAGCGACTTTTCCGAGCGATTGAAAATGATCGGGATCGGTTTCATGGTAGACGTTGACGAACCCCTCGCCCGTGGCCACGTAAACTCGCTGGCTCGCGGGATCGAACGTCATGTCATCGACGCCTGTGGAGATGGGCAAATTCTGCAGGAATTTTCCAGTTTCGGAATCCAGCACATTCATGTGACCGTCGCGGCAGGCGGCAAAAAGGCGATGATTCTTTTCATCGATGGCCACGGAAGCGTTCACCTTGCAGTCTGTCAAGGGCCAAACGGCGGCCACCACGTTCTTGCTTCGGTCAATCACGCCAATGGAATTCTTTTCCGTCATGTTCAGAAAGAGCCGGTGTCCGCCCTTTTCAACCGCCATGGCTTCCAGGCGGTTGGAATCGATCTTGATCTGGCCGACCTTTTCCCCCGTATCCGTATTCACGATTTCGAGAAACGTGTAGCTAGATCG
>DATAPT010000223.1:0-3257 GCA_036265065.1 Candidatus Acidiferrales bacterium
CCATCGAAAAAAACACGACGAATGCGACAGCCGCACGGGGAGTCTGCGGAATTTTTGCCAGTTTTTTAATGAATGCGTGCACCGGCGGCGAGGTGGCTACAACAAATCCTCCGATCACGATCATCGCCATCTGCATGGTGAACGGAATGAGGCCCCAAAATCCGTCACCAAAATATTTGACCAGATCGCGAACGCCGACACCGGCAAATAATCCGGCCACAAATACAATGACCAATCCGACCAGCGCGAATACAAACGCATCCGGAAACCATTTCTGTGACCAGTCGGCCAGCCCCATGCCCAAACGCGCAAACACGCCAGCGGAATCGTCGCCCGCGTCTTGCTTTAATTTTTGTTCTGAAATTGACTCCATGCGTCCTTTCGATTTTGTGGCGCCGGCGTCTTGCCGGCGGTTTTTTCGGTTCCCACACAGTAAAAAACCGCCGCCGGGACGCCGGCGCAACAGATCCCCTCGCGCCTAGCTGGTCAGTGATGGGGTCAACTTGCTCATATCGGAAACGCTTTCCAGGGATTTGACGGCGGCGATGACGGCTTCGGTTTTTGCCGTGGGCCATTTTGCAAATTCGGCGCAGCCTCGGAATTTGTCCGCCACTTCGTCATAGCTCATCGGATTGGCCGGGCTACCCTTGGCGAATTCGGCGTGCCCGGTAATCACTTTTCCATCCTTCAAGGTGATTTTCATGATGCTCGTCATCTTGTCCAGGCCCGCGTTTTCCGCTGCCGGGTCGATATAAAAATGGACGCGCTTGATCATCTCCTGCACATCGGCTCGTTGCACGACGTCGTCCTGGAACTGCACGAGGCCCGCTTTGCGATCGAGCAGAAGAATGCTCATGCAGAATTCCATGCTGAATTTTCCCTGGAGGCCGGTCATAGGAACGTGATGCAGAAGCGAAGTGGTCATGGCATGGTTCGCGCCGACGTCCACTTTTTCCACGTCACCGGGCTTGATGTTGTTCTCTTGAATCATGCGCATCATTTCGCCCATCGCAGGATGCGAGAGCGAACCGGAGGGATACGGCTTGATCGAAACGCCGGGAGATACGAGGGTCCACGGTTTTCCGAATCGGCCAACAATCGCGGTCGGATCGAATCCGCCGCCTGCAGCCTGAAAGAATCCAAGAGGCGCTTCCAGAATATCGACCGCGGCAGTCCATCCGAGAGCCGCGAGATCCGCCGCGACCGTTCCATTTTCCGCGGCGTGTCCGGCTTGAAACGGCTTGGTCATCGAGCCGAAATTGTCGCGGAAGCCGCCGCCTTCAGTGGCTCCGATGCCCAGAGCGTAAATGGTTTGCTTCACATCGAGGCCTCGCAGCCGCGAGCACGCAGCCGTGCTGCCGAAACTGCCGCAAGTTCCCGTGGAGTGAAAACCTTCGTCATAGTGGCGCGGCGAAATGGCTTCATTAATTTTGGTCTCGACTTCCACGCCCATGTGATACGCCACCATGAAATCCTTGCCCGACCGGTGACCGAGTTCGCACAATGCGAATGCGGGTGGAAGCACGCTGACCGTCGGATGCGTCAGAAGCCCGTAGATGCGATCCTTCGCGGCGGAAAGTTGCGTGTCATCGTAATCGTCCGCGTGGATGGAAACTCCGTTGACGAAAGCCGCCAGGCGCGGATGCGCTTTCATTCCCGTGCCAATCACGCTGGCGCGCATTTCGCTCGGTCCAAATGTCGCCGCGTATTTGCGCGTGATCGGGCCCATCACGGACTGTGAACCCGCGAGCGCCAAGCCGAATCCGTCGAGAATCGATTTCTTGCCGAGGTCAATTACGTCCTGCGGAATATCCTCGTACTTCGTGTTGATGATAAATTCGGCGACAGATTTGGTGAGGCCGGGAGCTTTCGGAAATTCCGCTGCGGGCGCGGGAACAGGAGCAGCGTCCACGCGGCTGCCCGTCAGGGCGAGAGCCGAAGCGGCTAAAGATGTTTTAAAAAGATCTCGGCGATTCATAAATCGGGTCCTCGTTTCGATTCAGTTTTTAATTCAATTCTTTGCGGCGTGCAAACTCGTCGCCACGGAATTTCCATAAATTGAGGCCGCATTTTCCGTCCCAATTTTCTTTCTTACGTCGGCGGGCAATTGATTGAAGAGCAGGATAGCCTCCTGCCAGCGTCGATCTTCGCCCTTCGGTTCCGGATAATGCTGATCGCTGCCGATGACGAAGCGGTCCGGAAAGTCGGTGAAAAGTTTCAGCCATTCCGGCTTGATTTTTCCGTCGGCCGCGAGCGGGTAGTTGAGCCCCGGCGCGACAGGATCGGTTTTAATTTCCATAAATAAATTTGGATGCGCAGCGAGCAGGCGGCGGTCGAGATCCACGGTCCGAAATCCGGTGAAGTCCGAGCCGAGGTGCGCCCAGATTATTTTTGCGTTTGGATTGTGAGACAAAAATTTTTCAAACGCCGCAATGTTGGCATGAAGGCGCGCCGCGTTCGGCGGCGATTTCAGGCCGGCGGGCAGCGCCATATCCTGCGGCACGGCTTCCATGTGCAGATCGATGGGAACGTGGTGCGCGGCAGCAATATCTGACAGCATCAGATAGAGGGGATGATCGATGGGAGCGTACTGATAGGGTGTGTAACCGCTGAAATGTTCCGCCGTCATTTCGCCGAAGCCAACAACGCCTTCGCGCAAAAGTTCATCCGCGCGGTCTTTAAATTTTTTCTGCACCGCCGGGCCCGCATCGCCTGTGGACACGGATTGCATGATGATGGAATTCAGCGAGCCACCGCCGCCCGTAATCGCGAGCTTGCCGGGATGTTTTTTCACTTCGGCGAGGATCACTTCGGAATCATAGTGGGTCAAGGCGGGGATCGGTTCCCCAGCTTGCGCCGATTTGGCGGGATTTCCTGTGGATTGTTGCGCGAACGAGATATGAGCAGCGAGCGCAACCGCCGCAATTCCGACCATCGAGACCGACACAGCCGCCACAAATTTCGCCGGCAATCGCATCATTGCGAACCTTCCATTTCCTTGCACGTTTTTATAATTGGTAGCGACTCATCGTGCTTTTTGTTCGTAAGATTCTGTCTGCTGCGTGCGTCCGAACGCAAGCGATTTCTTCCGGTCTTGGGCCTGTCTTCTTTGTGGCATAGGCTTCAGCCTGTGCGGGCTTAGGCCTCGCAAAGACCAACCCCGCACAGGCTGAAGCCTATGCCACACGAAACCAACCCAGTTCTCCTACGGCGGGAATTCGGGTTACTATATTTCTCGCGAGGCCCCCTATGAGCGA
>DATAPT010000224.1:0-2132 GCA_036265065.1 Candidatus Acidiferrales bacterium
GGCGGGCGCTACATGATTCAAAACCGAGTTCTCACACAGACTCTTCAGCCTGCGGAATTTAGTCCTCGTAACGATAACCCCTTAAAGGTTTTTTCCTTCCAGGTGACAAACCCCGCAGGCTGAAGCCCGCGCCACTGAAACCATCTAATTGTTAAAATTTGTTTACACAAGGGTGAATAATGCTCTGCTAAAATCTCTGTTCGGAGCCAAAATTAATAATGCAAACTACCTCTCGTAAAATTTCGTGTGCAATCATCGTCGCGCTTGTCCTCGTCATAGCGCTAGCAGTGCAACCTGCCGGCGCGCAGCAATCTGGTTCGCAGCAATCCGCGGGCGGCACGTGGCGATTTCTGGCCTCTGGCGACTCGCGCAATTGCGGCGACGTGGTCATGCCCGGCATCGCTGAAGTAGCGCGAAAAAATCAGGTGGCTTTTTACTGGCACCTTGGCGACTTGCGATTGACAAGCAATTTCGATGAAGATATCGCGCACCAGCCCGAGCACCTGGCCAAGCCGCTGTCCATCACGGAATACGGAAGGATCGAGTGGCCCGATTACATCACAAGCCAAATCGGGCCTTTCGGATCCATTCCGTTTTTCCTGGGAATTGGAAATCACGAAACCGTTCCGCCATACAAGACGCGCGAAGATTTTCTGCTCCAGTTCGCGGACTGGCTGGATTCGCCCGTGTTGCGCGCGCAGCGCCTGAAGGACGATCCCGCCGACTTCCGTATGAAAACATATTTTCACTGGATCGATCGCGGCGTCGCCTTTTATTACCTCGATAGCGCCACCGCCGATCAGTTTGACGCCGCGCAATTAAGCTGGTTCGAGCGCGTGCTGGCGAAAGATCTCGCCGATCCTTCCATCACCACCATTGTCACCGGCATGCACAAGGCGCTGCCCGAAAGCATCTCCGCCGGACACAGCATGAACGAATCTCCGACCGGAACGGAAAGCGGCCGCCGCGTGTATGCGGATTTATTGCGCGCGCGGGACCAGGCGCACAAGCATGTGTATGTGCTCGCCAGCCATTCCCACTATTTCATGGACGGAATTTTTAACACGGATTATTGGAAGCAACACGGCGGCGTCCTGCCCGGCTGGATCGTGGGGACCGGCGGAGCTGTTCGCTACCCATTGCCGCCAGGTTCTCCCGACGCGCACGTAGCGGTGACCAACGTTTATGGATCGCTGCTGGCGATGGTGCAGCCAAACGGCGAAATTAATTTTGAGTTTCAGAAGGAAGAAGAGTCAGACGTTCCATCGACATTGACAGCGCGATACGGCAAGGATTTTGTGCACTGGTGCTTCGCCGAAAATTCACAAGCGAAGTAAAAGTGGCGCGGGCTTCAGCCTGCGGGGTTTGGCCTTGCAAATCCCAAACCCACAGACTCTGAAGCCCGTGGCACGGAAATCTAAGCCCTCAGCCAATCCGCCTGCCAGTCTTTCACCAGTTGCTTGATGGCCTTGCGGTCGTTCATTTTTTCATCCAGCACTTTGCGCGCGAGCGCAGGCAATTCCGCGTCGCTGGCAAAGCGCATCGAGATCAACTGATCGAGCGTGAATTCGCAGATGCGAGACTGCAACTCCGCGGGCAGCAATCCCGCCAGCCGCAAACGCATTTCGAGCCGGATGAGTCGATTCTGCACGGACAAAGTGGAATTTCGCGAGTTAACGAAGAGCACGATCAGCGCCGCTACCACGAGTACGTCCATTACCGATCGAAACGAAATGCCATTGCGAAGTGCCACGAGCTGCCCGACGAAACTTACCATCAGGATAATTTGCCCGGCCGCAAAGACCGGAACCTGGCGGCCGTGGTTCTGAAAATTTTGCACCTTTTCGTTTGCCATTTTTTCTTTTTCCTCTCACTTACGATTTAGAATCTTTAGCGCATGGGTTCGGGAAAAATGGAAATTGGATCAATATCTACTGGAACAGTGGAAACGGTATCAAGGGCCTTGGCCAGTTCCGGAGGAATCGTGCCGTATTTAGCGAACCACGCCTCGACGCGTGCGCGGTCTCCGGTCGCTTCCTGCTCCAGTAATTCCTTGGCTAGAGCAGCGACCGCATCCGGCATGCGGCCAAAATCGATGGCATAACGGCCCGAAACGGCATCACGGGAAATGG
>DATAPT010000225.1:0-7649 GCA_036265065.1 Candidatus Acidiferrales bacterium
TCGACGGCCGCACACTCGTCGACGGATTTCTTGCCGCGCCCGTGCCGGTGGATGCGGCGCGCAGCATCGGAGCGGATATAGTGATCGCCGTATTCCTTGAAGCGGCCAACAATCGCAAGCCCTCCAGCATCGTGGACGTGATTGGCCTTTCCTTCGCTATTCTGCAGCGCCACGCGGACCTCGAGTGGAGACGCGCAGCTGACATTACGATTGAACCGGTGGTAAAAGATTTTCTTTGGGATGATTTTGAAAGGACCGGTGAACTAATCGCCGCGGGCGAGGCTGCCGCGCGAGACGCGCTTCCGAAAATCCGCGCTGTGATTGCAGAAAAAACCGCGCAGAAGAAACTTCTATTGGAATCCAAGGAAAGCGTAAAGCGAGTCGCTAAGATAAGGCCCGACGGCCGCCTCTCGGGAACTTCGCGAGAAAAATAATCAGCCGCTTTCCGGCAGGCTTAGCAGGGTGCGGGAAAAGTATTTTATGCTGTCATTCCGAGCGGAGCGAGGAATCTCTCTTCGATTTAACTTTAAGAAAACAAAGGAAGAGAGATTCCTCGCTCCGCTCGGAATGACAGAAATTGCGCATTTTTCCGCAGACTGTTAAACCAACCGGCGGAATATTTTCGCTCTTTGTTTCCATACAAATATTTCCGCCCTCATAAAAATCAATTCTTCACACACAAAAAAACGAAGCGGCCGGGATCCGATTCATTGAGAATCAAATCCCGGCCGCCGACGGAACCCTTGCCTGTTCTTAAAACGTTACGATCATTCTCCTCAAACCTTAGAAAACGAATCGCGCAACCAGGTAAATCGTGTTATTGGAACTGCCATTTCGCCCATTGGTGTCGTAATTCATGCTCGCTCCATTGAAGCGTGTGTACCCTGTATATTGGGCGGAGAGGCCAATATTTTGAACCGGCCACCAGGAAAGATTGGCGATGTACCCCGCGCTTCGAGGGTCACCATTCGCGCTGCCAAAAACTGGGGGCACGGTGGTCACGCCGCCCGTTGTCGTCGCAGCAGAGTAAAGTGAAAAATCAGGCGTCCCGTCCAAATTGAAATATCCAATCGTGGCTGAGTATTTATCCCCGAAGTGATATTCCGCATTGGCTTGAACGGTATTGAGATGATGATTTACGACGTCCGCCCCTCCGCTGGTAAAAGTCGACAGCAGCGACGAATTTTCTCGAATGTAAGTTCCGCGTAAAGAAAGCACATCCCCGTGAAATTGAGGAATGACGCGGTCATACTGGAAATCGACGGCCCAGTCCGTATAAGCATCTTCCAGCCCGGTAATGCCTCCCGGTGTCGATTTCACATGGATTCCATATGTGCCAACCATAAGGTTATTGTTCGTGGTGTCTTCCTGCCAGGCCAGGCGCCAGTAGGGTGCGACGCCACGAATGTTAATTCCAAGCGGACTTCCGCTTCCGTCAAATCCTGTATTCGGCTGCGGAGATCCGATATGTGCGGATCGATAAATTGTTCCGTCGATGTAAAGATGATTGTTCCACATCGCGTACATTCCGATTCCCGCTACGTCTTGCCCCAATCCTCCATTAACAAGGGCTCCGGCGGTCGGTCCAGGCGCCCAATCGCTGCTTACCCACGGGAGCCCCCACGCCGGCGTGCTGTTCCAAAGATCCTCAACCGTCGGATTGTTGTTAATCGTAATTCCATATGCGAGGTCCTTCTTGAAAAGCTTAGTCGCATTCGCATAGCGGATGTCAGCATTATCCCACGTAAAATGATCGTCTTGGCTGGTATAGGTCACTTGCACGAAACTTCCCACATGTGTAGCCCAGGCTCCGGCCAAAAAGAGCGATGCCTGTTGGGGCAGCTGGAAACTCCCATTTTGTGAAGCCGGCTCCGGACTTTTCAATGAAGTGAAAGAAGTATCCAGCAACACGGAAAGCGGGAATGATTCCAGAATATTAAGACCGCTGACGTTTCCTTTGCCCGGTGAAGTAATTGTTGGTTTTCCGGACATTGTATAGCCGTTCAGCTTAAACGCACGGCCCAGGGGCGTGAGTTCGGGCGGCATATAGTGGCAGGACTTGCAAGGAAAACCGGTCTGCCTGGCGTAACTTGGAACAGCGGATGCCGCTGGCACCTGAACAAACAGGGCCACGAATAATGCAAAAATCGTACTTAGAATTCCACCCCTGAAGAAATAAATCTTCTGACTTTTCATAACCATATCTCCTTTCATTTCAATTACTTCTATTCGACACACACCGGGCTCAGCAACTTTATAAGTGCTCGAACGGGCCCTGCGGGCGCTCGACACGCCCACAGATTTCATTGGTTCGGAAAAGTGATTAAGTGCTCAACCACTACTGAAACGAAAGACCTAACTCGGTTTCTTTGTGCCCGCAGGCTTCTTGCCAAACGCACGGACGATGGGAATCAGGCTATCGATCTGCGCTTTGTTCAGGGTGCCGCCGAAAGGGGGCATGTTGCCCTTGCCCTGTTCAATTTGCGTATGGATTTCGGCGTCGGTCAGCTTCTTGGCTTCGGCCGATCCCAAATCCTTCGCGCCAACGGCTTTCCCAACCACCGTGTTGCCCGACCCGTCGGGGCCATGGCACTTGGCGCAGTTTGTATCAAACACCTTCTGACCATCTGACTGCGCTGCCGCGTAATGGGGCATTGCGAACAGGAAAAGCGGCAGTAGCGCGAAAATGCCGACTCTGTGTTTCCTTGAAATTCCTTCTAACATTTATCCCTCGCAAGGTATTGAAAGATTCAAATCAGCATCACGTACAGCCATGTTTTTGCCATAGGCACGAACTTACATCTGTGATGACCAGCACAGTCATTTGTGACGCCCGTCACACCCTAAAGGTCAACACAGTCTTATCGTATTGGGGCGAGTGAACGTTGTTGGTGCGCCCGTATGGCTTCCTTGCAAACACATTGGAATGCACGCGCAGCCATCTTACTACCGCAGTTTGTGGGATGAATAAATTTTTTTTAGCAATCCATTCAAATGCATAAACTCATACTGCACAAAGGGTTACCGTTCTTAGTAAGCGGGAAAAATAGAAAATATTCCCTGCGCGCTCGAATGTTTTTTGCCCATGCCTTGCGTTTGATTCATCCGTGCCTTAAACTTTTTCTTTCGGCGCGTTTTCACTTCGTGAATTGCTGCGCGGTCTCTTTCCGCTCGGAAATATTACGCACCCACGCCGACTAAATCCGGAGGAGGATCCGTGTCTACGCCCCTTGAACAATGGGTCGAATCTGTTGCCAAGATGACCCGCCCGTCGCAAATACAGTGGTGCGACGGTTCAGAAGAAGAAGATGCCCGCATCAAAGACCAATTGGTTCGCGAGGGCCAGACCTTTCCTCTGAACGAAAAAACATATCCCGGCAGTATTCTGCACCGCAGCGACCCCAGTGACGTGGCTCGCACGGAAAAAGTAACCTATATCTGCTCAAAAGACCGTGAAGAAGCCGGTCCCACGAATAACTGGATGGCTCCCGGCGAAGCCAAGAAACACATGAGCTCCCTGTTCGAAGGCTCGATGAAAGGCCGCACCATGTACGTGATCCCCTACATCATGGGGCCTGCCGCTTCACCGCAAAGCCGCATCGGCGTTGAGCTGACCGACAGCGCCTACGTCGTCGCCAGCATGCGCATCATGTCCCGCATGGGCAAAGTGGCGCTGGACCGCCTCGGCAATTCTGCAGATTTTGTTCCCGGCCTGCATTCTCTCGGCGATCTGAGCCCGGACCGCCGCCTCATCGCCCATTTTCCCGAAGAAAAATTGATTTGGAGCATTGGATCGGGTTATGGCGGCAATGCCCTCCTCGGCAAGAAGTGCTTTGCACTGCGAATCGCCAGTTCCATGGCGCGCGAGCAGGGTTGGATGGCGGAACACATGCTCATCCTCGGACTCGAATCGCCCGACGGAAAAGTGACTTACATGGCGGCCGCCTTCCCAAGCGCGTGCGGCAAAACCAATCTTTGCATGATGGTTTCTGCCCTGGAAAACGAAGGTTACCGGGTCTGGACTGTCGGCGACGACATTTCCTGGATGCAAGTTGGCGCGGACGGCTACCTGCACGCCATCAATCCGGAAGCCGGTTTCTTTGGCGTGGCTCCCGGCACCAACGACAAAACCAATCCCAATGTGATGGAAGCGCTGCGAAAAAACACAATTTTCACGAACGTGGCGACGACTCCGCAGCGCGAACCCTGGTGGGAAGGCATGAGCGACCAAGTCCCCTCGGACATGCTCGATTGGCAGGGTCGCCCGTGGAATCCGGCAAATGGGCCGGCAGCGCAGGCAAATTCGCGTTACACCGTGCCTGCCGCTCAGGCCCCCAGCATTTCTCCCCGCTGGGAAGACCCCGCGGGAGTGCCCATCTCCGCATTTATTTTTGGCGGCCGACGCGCGCGCCTTGCTCCTCTCGTCTACGAGGCGAAGGACTGGCAGCATGGCGTCTACGTTGCCTCGACGATGGCATCCGAGACAACAGCTGCGATTACCGAAGCTGTCGGAGTTACACGCCGCGATCCCATGGCCATGCTTCCCTTCTGCGGCTACAACATGGCCGATTATTTCGGACACTGGCTGGAAATGGGCAGAAATATTCCGCATCCGCCGAAAATTTTCCACGTAAACTGGTTCCGCAAAGGCGCGGATGGAAAATTCCTATGGCCCGGCTATGGCGAAAATGCGCGCGTCCTGAAGTGGATGCTCGAGCGCATCGAAGGAAAAGGCGCGGCGACGGAAACTCCGATTGGAGCCGTTCCCACCACGAATGCGATTACGCTCGACGGCATTAACGTCTCCAAGGAAACGATGAACGACCTCTTGCGCGTCGATCCCGCGGATTGGGTCAAGGAACATGCCGACGTTGGAAATTTCTTTGAGAAATTCGGCGATCGTTTGCCGGAAGAAATCAGCGAGGAACACTCTCGCCTCGGGGAACGTCTGCAGCGCACGGCTGTCGCACAAAAATAATATTTTAAGTGACGCCCGTCACATCCAGAGGCAATTCAATTGTGGGATTGTTTTTGAATTGCCTCTGGGGAATTATCGAAATTAATCGCGTGCTTAAGGCAGGTTCTGCTTGTTTTCATTTTTCTCAACTGCTAGTATCCGCGCCTTGAGAAGTCCTGTGCGATTTATCATGTCCAAATTTCAATCCCTCAGCCCAAATCTGTTTCTCTCTTGGGCTGTATTTCTCCTGGTTCTGGCCTGCGGGCTGAATCTTTCCGGATGCGGCTGGGGCAGCACGGACGCTGCGACGCGTGGCAAAGAAGTCTTTCAGACCTGCGCTCCGTGTCATGGCACGGACGGATCCGGGAATCCTGCGGTTGGCGCTCCGAATATTGCTGGAATGAAAGAATGGTACGTCGAAGAGGAATTGGATAAATTCCGTTCCGGTGTGCGCGGCATGCAATTTACCGACATGGAAGGCATGCGCATGCGCCCGATGGCGCTCAGCTTGCCTTCCGAAGACGATGTAAAATCCGTGGCGCACTATGTCGAATCGATGCCCCCGGTCCGCCATGCTGCAACGCTTCCCGGCGATCCAAATGCCGGCCAGGCAATTTTCGCGACATGCGCGGCGTGCCACGGCGACAATGGCGCGGGCAATGAAGATTTGAAAGCGCCGCGAATTGCCGGAGTCGATGACTGGTACCTCGCCACGGAACTCAGAAAATTCAGAAGCGGGACGCGCGGCACAAGTCCTAAAGACGCGGGTGGCCGCCTGATGCGTCCCATGGCGCGCGGATTGGCAGATGAAGATGCGATACGCAACGTCGTTGCCTATGTGGGCACGCTGAAACCTTAACCCGAGCGGGGAGAAAATTTTCTCATGGATCATCCGGAAGCATCCGCGGATCAAGTTGCCAAAGTCGTTTTTCAAATTATTTTAGTCGGTTCGATTGCTTTTATTTTGGGAGTCATCGTCTTAATCCGGTAGCGAATTAATCAGGAAGCGGGAGATTGAATGTACGAGCGGTACCTTTCGGCTGCATCCACTTACGCGCACAGCGTCGATCACCTTTTTATTTTAATTGCGGTGATCGTAGGCTTTTGGCTGATCGCCGCCGAAACCATGATGTTTGTCCTGATCTTCAGGTTTCGCGCCAAAGACGGCCGCCCCACGCAGTACATCACTGGCGATGAAAAACATTTGAAGCGCTGGATCACCATTCCCCACCTTCTGGTGCTCGTCTGCGATGTTGTGATCATCGTCGGCGCAATTTCGGTCTGGTACAACATCAAGCAGGATATGCCTGCGGCGCAGGAAACTGTGCGCGTCATTGGCCAGCAATGGGCCTGGAGCTTTCAGCAGGCGGGCCCGGACGGCGTCATGGACACGGCGGACGATATTCGTTCGGTAGGCGAACTGCATGTCAAAGTTGATACGACCTACCACTTTGATCTCATGTCGCGCGACGTGGTGCACAGCTTTGCGGTCCCCGCATTTCGTCTCAAGCAAGACGCTTTGCCAGGCCGCACCATTTCCGGCTGGTTTCGCCCCAACAAAGTCGGCACCTATGACATTCAGTGTACACAAATGTGCGGCCTCGGCCATGGCCTGATGGCTGGACGAATTATTGTGGAGACGCCTCAGGATCACGCGGCATGGCTGATGCACAACACGAGCCCGTCAGTAGCAGGAGTGTCGCCCGCAGCCTCGCCAGTCTCTGGCGGAGCGATGACCATGGCAGAGGTGCGGCGATGAGCACGCATGCTGCGGTAAACGCGCATCTCGATCACGCCGAACCGGGAATGTTCAAGAAATATTTCTGGTCCACCGATCACAAGGTCATTGCCATGCAATATTTGTTTACTGGCATGGCCATGGCGCTGATCGGCGCATTCTTCGCCTACGTCTTCCGCATGCAGCTTGGATTTCCCAACCAAAATGTCCCGGGATATGGACTGGTAACGCCCGGCCGTTACAACGCGCTCGTGACCATGCACGGCAGCATCATGATTTTCTGGGTGGCCATGCCGGTGCTCATCGCCGCGTTCGGAAATTTCCTGATTCCGCTCATGGTCGGCTGCGACGACATGGCATTTCCGCGCATCAATCGCCTTTCGTATCAAATTTTTCTGATCAGCGCGATTGTTCTCCTCGCCTCTTTTCTGGTGAAGGGTGGGGCATTCGGCGGCGCGTGGACCGCGTATCCGCCTCTTTCCGCAAATGGCGCATACAACTTGACGCCGTTTGGTGCGGTGCTCTGGCTGCTTGCGGTTGCGCTCGAATTCGTGGCGTTCCTTCTGGGCGGTATCAACTTCACGGTTACCACGATGAACAGCCGTGCGCCTGGAATGAAGATTTACGACATCCCGTTGATCGTCTGGATGATCGTTCTCGCCAGCGTCATCTTCATGGCTTCCGCCGGCCCGCTGATCGCCGGAGCCGTCATGCTGCTCTTTGACCAGACGATGTCCACCGGCTTTTACGATGCGACGCGCGGCGGCGATCCGCTCTTGTGGCAGCATCTTTTTTGGTTTTTCGGCCATCCGGAAGTTTACGTTGTGCTGCTTCCAGCCATGGGAATTGTCGCGGAAGTCATCGCGGTGTTTGCGCGCAAGAAAATTTTCGGATACAAGACGGTTCTTTACACGACATGGGCGGTTGGTTTCCTGAGCTTCGTGGTTTGGGCGC
>DATAPT010000226.1:0-1907 GCA_036265065.1 Candidatus Acidiferrales bacterium
CGATCTACTGCGGCTGCTATCGCGGGCATCAAATTTTCTCCGCTGCGGGCGCGCCGTTCGACTTCGGCCACCGCAGTATTTGCGCGTGAAGAGTCCCGCCGCGCGCGCAACGCCTGCACGCGCTCGATTTGCGTGCGTTCGAGGTCGGGATCTACGCGCATTGTTGGAATGGTCGTTTCTTTTTCCGCGACAAACTGATTTACGCCGACGACAATCTGTTCCTTGCGCTCAATGGATCGCTGGTATTCGTACGCGGCCTTCTGAATTTCACCTTGCACGTATCCTGTTTCGATGCCGCGCAGCACGCCGCCCAGCGCATCGATTCTCGCGATATATTCTTTCGCGCGCGATTCGATTTCGTCGGTTAGTTTCTCGATGGCGTAGGAACCACCAACGGGATCCACCGTGTTCGCCACTCCGGTTTCATGCGCGATGATCTGCTGCGTGCGCAAAGCGAGAAGCGCGGCATCCTCGGTCGGTAGCGCGAGCGCTTCATCCATTGCATTCGTGTGCAAAGATTGGCAGCCGCCAAGCACGGCGGCGAGCGCCTGGATCGCCACGCGCACAATATTATTTTCCGGTTGCTGCGCGGTGAGAGAGCTTCCGGCCGTTTGCGCGTGAAAGCGCAGCATCATGGACGCCGGGAGCTCCGCGCCGAAGCGATCCCGCATCAGATGCGCCCAGAGCCTGCGAGCCGCGCGGTACTTGGCGATTTCCTCAAGCAGATCGTTGTGCGCATTAAAGAAAAAAGAAAGCCGCGGCGCGAATTCGTCCACGCCCAATCCCACGGCGATTGCGGCATCCACGTACGCAATGGCATCGGCCAGCGTGAAAGCAACTTCCTGCGCCGCTGTCGAACCCGCCTCTCGAATGTGATATCCGGAAATTGAAATCGTGTTCCACGCAGGCAACTCCGTGCGGCACCATGCAAAAAGATCCGTGACAATGCGCATGGAAGGGCGCGGCGGATAGATGTATGTGCCGCGCGCAATAAATTCTTTCAGGATGTCGTTCTGCACCGTGCCGGAAAGTTTCTGTAAATCCGCGCCCTGCTTCTTGGCGACAGTGGCGTACAACGCGAGCAATATTGCCGCTGTGGCATTGATCGTCATGGAGGTGGAAACACGATCGAGCGGAATATTGTCAAACAACGTTTCCATATCTTCGAGCGAATCAATCGCTACGCCGACTTTTCCTACTTCGCCGGCGGCGAGAGCGTGATCCGAATCGTGTCCAATTTGCGTGGGCAAATCAAATGCCACGGACAATCCCGTTTGCCCTTTTGCCAGCAGATAGCGAAAGCGTTCGTTCGACTGCGTGGCCGTGCCGAATCCGGCGTACTGCCGCATGGTCCACAATCGCCCACGATACATGGTGGAATAAATTCCGCGCGTGTAAGGAAATTCTCCGGGCGCGCCAATGGAATCTTCGGCGCCGCCCGGCGCAAGATCTTCCTCCGTATAGACAGGCTTCAGGGGAATGCCGCCGAGGGTGGTGAAGTTTTCCTTGCGCTCAATTTTCTTGGCCGTTTTTTCGGCAGTGTCGTTCGTTGTAGGATTCATCGCACACGTCGCGAATCGCGGAAAGACAGGATTCCAAAAAAGATCATCACCAGCGCGTAGGCGGCGCACATTCCCAGGAGCCAGCGGCCCGCACCGTTGTGCCATGCGCGCCAGCAAGCTTGCAGCGCGGCTAAGGCGAGAATGAAGAACACGGCGCCCGTGACTTCATGAAACAATTCGCGCGCAGCCCGCCACAGCACACGAAATGTATGCCGCATGGTCGCGAAAAGTCCCATAGGTTGCGTCGCCACGATGTAATTCTAGTACAAAACGGGGCCGGTCACAGCCGTTCCGGCGGGCATGGACGGATTGAACACCTCCGCCATCTTCTCGGGACTTGTTTCC
>DATAPT010000227.1:0-3590 GCA_036265065.1 Candidatus Acidiferrales bacterium
CCGATCTGTGCGATTGACGCCCAAGGAATTTGAGCTTCTTCGCCACCTGGTGGCGAACCAGGGCAAGCCGCTGGAGCACAGGCGCCTCTTGCAGGCGGTCTGGGGACCGGATTACGGCGACGAAACAGAATATTTGCGTGTGTTCATAAATCAGCTGCGCAAAAAGATTGAGCCGGATCCCGCGCATCCCAAATACATTCATACGGACCCTTGGGTGGGTTACAGGTTTGAGCCTGATGCGCCTGCATCGGGGAAGCCAAAGAAGAAGTAGGTAGGATAGGCTTTAGCCTGTCTTTTTTTGATCTTGCCAAGCGGGAAAAAATCAAAAGAAGACAGGCTGAAGCCTGTCCTACTGAAGCTAGTGCATGGGGTGCGTGGTGTCGAGGTCCAGATTCAGTTCCAGGACATTGACGCGTGGTTCGCCTAGAAAGCCCAGCTGCCGTCCTTCCGAATGCTTGTTGATCAAAGCGCGCACTTCATCCTCGCTGATTTTTCGTTCCTTAGCGATTCGCGGAATTTGAAACTCAGCAGCCTCGGGTGAAATGTGCGGATCGAGGCCTGAGCCGGACGTAGTGACCAGGTCCAGGGGTACTGGCATGTTCGTGTTTTCGGCTTGCGCTTTTTGCACATCGCCGGTTACTCGATCGATGAGCATTTTGTTCGTTGGCCCCAGGTTGGAGCCGCTGGAGTTCCCTGCATCGTAACCTGTGCCGGCTGCAGAGGGACGCGAGCGGAAATATCCGGGCGAGGAAAACGGCTGGCCGATCAGGCTTGAGCCGACAATTTTCCCGTTCGCTGTAAGGAGGTCGCCATTTGCCTGGTGTGGGAAGAGCACTTGGGCGATTCCCGTGACCACGAATGGGTAAACGATGCCGAGGAGAACGGTGGTTACGACGGTCATCCAGATCGAAATCATTAGATTCTTTTTCATTGTCGTGTCCTCTTGACGAATTCTTTTCCTTAGGCCCAGTGCATGCCGGTAATCAACACATCGATCAGCTTGATGCCGATGAATGGCGCGATGATTCCACCAAGTCCGTACACGAGCAGGTTCCATCGCAGCAGTGCCGACGCGCCCATCGGACGGTACTGCACACCGCGCAAGGCTAAAGGCACGAGCGCGACGATGATCAGCGCGTTGAAGATGACGGCGGAGAGAATGGCGGATTGCGGCGTTTTCAGGTGCATGATGTTGAGCGCCTGAAGAACGGGGAAAGCTCCAGCGAACATGGCCGGGATGATGGCGAAATATTTTGCCACGTCGTTGGCCACGGAAAATGTGGTGAGCGCGCCGCGAGTGATCAGCATCTGCTTGCCGATTTCCACGACTTCAATGAGCTTGGTCGGGTTGGAGTCGAGGTCCACCATGTTGCCCGCTTCTTTGGCGGCCTGCGTTCCGGCGTTCATCGCGAGGCCGACGTCGGCTTGCGCGAGCGCAGGAGCGTCGTTTGTGCCGTCACCGGTCATGGCAACGAGTTTGCCCTTAGCTTGCTCTTTGCGGATCAGCGCCAGTTTGTCTTCGGGCTTGGCTTCGGCGAGAAAATCGTCGACGCCGGCTTCCTGTGCGATGGCTGCGGCGGTGAGGCGATTGTCTCCCGTGATCATTACCGTGCGGATGCCCATGGCGCGGAGGTGATCGAAGCGCTCGCGCATGCCGCCCTTGACGATGTCTTTCAGGCGGACAGTGCCGAGGATGCGATCCGCGGTGGCAACCAGCAGCGGGGTGGCTCCGGAAGTGGCGACCATTTGGACGTCTTCTTCGACCTTGGCGGGAACGAAGCCGCCATGCTCGAGCACATACTTCTTGATCGAGTCGGGAGCGCCCTTGCGAATATGCGTACCGT
Source organism: Candidatus Acidiferrales bacterium (assembly GCA_036265065.1). Taxonomy (GTDB): domain Bacteria; phylum Acidobacteriota; class Terriglobia; order Acidiferrales; family UBA7541; genus Palsa-360. The sequence continues at coordinate 1,845 of DATAPT010000227.1, forward strand.
TAAAATCGACGCCGGACATGCGAGTTTGCGCGGTGAAGGGAACGAACGTGGTTTCATAAGAGATAGGCCGACCGCGCAAGCCGTATTTTTCTTTGGCGAGGACGACGATGGAGCGCCCTTCGGGAGTTTCATCCGCGAGCGAAGCGAGTTGCGCGGCGTCGGCGAGTTCCGCATCCGTCACGCCAGGGGCGGCGATTAATTCGGTGGCTTGCCGGTTGCCCAGCGTGATGGTTCCGGTTTTGTCGAGCAGCAGGGTATCGACGTCACCCGCGGCCTCAACGGCGCGGCCGGACATGGCCATGACGTTGCGCTGAATCACGCGGTCAATCCCAGCGATACCAATGGCGGAGAGCAATCCGCCAATCGTCGTGGGAATCAGGCATACAAGCAGCGACCACAAAACAAACGCGCTTTGCGGCGCGCCTGAATAAATGGCCATCGGTTGCAGGGCAGCAACGGCCAGCAGGAAAATAATGGTCAAGCCCGACAGGAGAATATTCAACGCGATTTCGTTCGGCGTTTTTTGCCGCGACGCGCCTTCCACCATTTTGATCATGCGATCGAGAAAGGTTTCGCCCGGATTGGAGGTGATGCGGATTTTGATTTCGTCGGAAAGGACGCGCGTGCCTCCCGTTACCGCCGAGCGATCGCCGCCGGATTCGCGTATGACAGGCGCGGATTCACCCGTGATGGCGGACTCATCGACGGAGGCTACTCCGTGGATGACTTCGCCATCTCCGGGAATAAATTCTCCAGCGGTGACCACCACAACATCGCCGGCGCGCAGTTTTGAGCCGCTGATTTCCTCTTTGCTGCCGTCGTCCCTGAGTTTGTAAGCGACGGTTTCCGTGCGAGATTTACGCAACGTATCCGCCTGCGCTTTGCCGCGGCCTTCGGCCATGGCTTCGGCGAAGTTCGCGAATAGCACGGTAAACCACAGCCAAATTGTGATTTGGAATTCAAAAGCAAAACCCTGCGTGTGGTGAATCAGGTGGCTGATGAGTTCCACGGTCAGTAATGCCGATCCGACTTCGACCACGAACATGACGGGATTCTTCATGAGCGTGACGGGATTCAGCTTCACAAAAGAATCTCCGATGGCTCGCCGTGCGATGGGGCCGTCCCAGATCGGTTTATTCTTTCTTGCTTGGGCTGTCATTTGTGTTGTCCTTAGAAGGTCTTTCCGGCGTTCATTAGCAAGTGCTCAAGAATCGGGCCAAGGCTGAGGGCCGGGAAAAAAGTAAGTGCGCCGACAATTACGATCACTGAAATCAGCAAGCCAGTGAAAAGTGGAGTGGTAACCGGGAATGTGCCGGAGGTTTCGGGAACATGTTTTTTCTGCACCAGGCTATCGGCAATTGCCAGCACCGGAATCACCATGAAAAAGCGGCCGAACAGCATGGTTGCGGCGAGCGTTGTGTTGTACCAGAGCGTATTGGCGCTAAGACCGGCGAAAGCGGAGCCGTTATTCGCTCCTGCTTCGGCATAGGCATAAAAGATTTCCGAGAGCCCGTGCGGGCCGGCATTGGCGAGACTGCTCAGGCCAAATTTGGGCGCCACAAGTGAAATAGCGGTGAAGGTGAGGACCATGAGCGGGTAAATGAGAACCGTGAGCATGGCCATCTTCACGTCGAAGGCCTCGATTTTTTTGCCGAGATATTCCGGCGTGCGGCCCACCATGAGCCCAGCGATAAATACGGAAAGAATAATGAAGACGATGATTCCGTAGATGCCGGAGCCAACGCC
>DATAPT010000228.1:0-7339 GCA_036265065.1 Candidatus Acidiferrales bacterium
AGCGGACGCCCTGACTTCATTCTCCCGAACCGCGCCGAAGTCACCATGACACAGCACTTCCTTGCCTCTTACGTGGAACTGCTGATTCACACGTGCCATCGCCGTGGCGCTCATGCCATGGGCGGAATGGCCGCGCAGATCCCCATCAAGAACGACGCTGTAGCCAACGAAAAGGCGCTGACCAAGGTTCGCGAAGATAAGCTGCGCGAAGTGAAGGCAGGCCACGACGGAACGTGGGTTGCCCATCCCGGACTGGTCGCGATCGCGAAAGATATTTTCGACGCTAACATGAAGGGCCCGAACCAGATTGACACGAAGAAAGAGCCAGTCAACATTACCGCCAAGGACCTGCTCGAAATTCCCAAGGGCACGATCACCGAAGAAGGCCTGAAGTGGAATATTGACGTTGGCTTGCAGTATCTGGCGGCGTGGCTCGATGGCAATGGCTGCGTACCCATCTACAACCTGATGGAAGATGCCGCCACTGCGGAAATCTCCCGCACTCAGGTCTGGCAATGGTGCAAACATGGTTCAAAGCTGGAAAATGGGCAGACCGTCACGCCTCAACTGGTCCGCGATGCGACGGCTTCCGTCCTTGAGAAGCTGAAGAATCAGTTGGGCGCGGAAAAATTCAATGCGAGCAAGCTGCCCATGGCAGGGAAAATCCTGGTGGAACTCATGACCAGCCCCACCTTCCATGAGTTTCTTACCACAGACGCGTACGCGTACCTGGCATAGCTAAGGCCGAAAAGTCCGAAAAATTAAAACAGGGGGCGAGTTCTTCCACGCCCCGTGTTTCATTTCTCCTACGTAAACCAACTGTAGCCCGCCTCTTCAGAGGCGGGGGGGTAGGCGATGTCCCGCTCGAAGCTTAAATTATGTACAAAGAAGTTCAGACCGCAGCATTAAACCCTACACTCCTTCGCCGACCATGAAATTTGGCGATACGCTTTCATTTAAACCCTCGCCTCTGAAGAGGCGAGCTACAAAATGCGAGCTACAATGGGCTCAGGGGCAGATGCCTTGCTTGCAGCCTCTTTTATGCTCATCAGGAATATCCTCTAGCCGCGCAGGAACAAATCCATCGCGATTCGGCATGTGGACACTCGGCAGCGTCTTCTGATCGAGTACGTCGCCCTCCTGAACAATTCCATTTTTGTAAAGGATGAACGCCGTCAGCGCGTAGACCTCGTTCGGCGCGAGCGTTCCACCCTGATTGCGCGGCATCGCTCGGTGGATGTAATCCCAGACCATCGTTGCATACGGCCAGTATGCGGCGAGCGATCTCACCGGCTTCATCGTGGTCAGCGATTCGTGCGCGTTTTTGTCCGTGACCAATGGCGGGCCGATCTTTGCGCCTTCGCCGTTCACTCCGTGGCACACCGCGCATTTCTCCGCAAAAATTCCCGCGCCTTCTTTCGCCGAGCCGCTGCCCGGCGGGAGCCCCTTACCCTCGCGGCTGATGGAAATATCTTCCGCCTGAATTTCCTGCTTGGTTGCGAGGGTGCCAATTCCTTTGTACGCGGGCATGACAGGTTGCTGCGCGGCAGCCGAGGATGCGATGACCGCGATTCCGGCAGCCGCTAAAATAATTTTAGAAAATCGCATTCTTTATGCTCCCGTCCGCGTTCACTTTCCATGGCTGAATCGCGTTCATGTCGCTCGTGATCAGCGTGGTCTTCTTGAAGAAATCAGGATCCGTGCCCCATATCTTGGCCACTTCCGCGAGAGATGGCTGCACGACTCCATTGTCGTCCGTGCAGCGGGACATGAGCATCGCTTCGCCACCGTCCCAATTCCACGGAATCGTGAAGCGCGTGTGGGCCTTGCGGAGAATCGGGTCCTGCATCTTCGCGTCTTTCCAGATTTTGCCGCCGTCAGTCGATACTTCCACGCGCTTGATGGTTCCGCCACCCGACCATGCGAGACCTGTGATCTCATAGAAACCGGGGCCGGCAAGATGATGGCCGCCCGAAGGCCGAGTGATCACCGATTTCGGTCCCAGCTCAAATTCGAACCAGCGCGATTTTCCATCCGGCATGAGCCTTGGATACCGCGTAACTTCCATCATGCCCATGTAAGGCTCGTCCACCACGTTGATCCTGTGAAGCCACTTCACATTGTTGATTCCCTGAAAGCCGGGAACGACGAGTCTCAAGGGGAAGCCCTGCTCGGGGCGCACGGGTTCGCCATTTTGCGCGTAAGCGACCAGCGCGTCGTCCATCGCTTTTGCAATTGGAATACTTTTCGAATGCTTATAATCGTCAGCGCCTTCCGCGACGATCCATGTCCCGCTCTTTTGCAATCCCGCTTGCTCCAGGATGAGCGAGAGCATCACGCCAGTCCACTGGCTGCAACTCGTGTAGCCATGCGTATCTTGTACGGTGGCGTCGGGAGAAACGCGCTGGGGACCGCCGAGGCCGCCCGTCGTGCTGTTTCCGTGGCACTCGATGAAATGAAATTTGGAGACCGAGGGAAGACGTTTTATATCGTCCACCGAAAGAGTCATCGGGCGGTCCACCATGCCGTGAATCAGCAGGCGATGTTCCTTCGGATTAATGTCGGGAGGCTCGTAGCCGTGCGAAATCACAAAGTGCAGCGACGCGGGCGTAACCATTCCCGCGGAATCCTGCAACGGGGCAGTGAGGCCGAACGCGCGGGGCTCGTCGGGCAAGTGGCGCTCTGGATTATTAATGCTGCCGTGGCGGACGGACTCGACAAAGTGTGAGCGCTCGCCGTGCTGATGCAGCTGATCAACGCGCTCCAATGGCGCATCGGCGCCCTCGACCGATTTCGCCGCCGCCGTTGCTCCAACGGCCAATCCCGCCAGTGCCGCGCCATTCTTTAGAAACAGCCTGCGGCTAGGTTTCTTAGGATTCATGCAAGCCTCCCCAATAATTTTAACGAAATGGTATCACACGCACGCGTGGCATAGGCTTCAGCCTGTGCTCTTTTGACTTTTTTTTGCAACTACATAATTCAAAAAACCAGCCAGGCTTCAGAGTCTGTGTGAGAACTACAGAATCTTTGTGGGTTGTAGCTTTAGCCGCGACATAAGTTCTGCAAATTGAGTGTGACTTTACAGGCTGCGGAAAAACTCGCACCCTGTCATTCCGAAGGGCGGGGTTTGCCCGAGGAATCTGCTGTTTCTTGGAGGCCGAGAAGAAAAGCAGATCCCTCGCTTCGCTCGGGATGACAAAAAGTGCCTCTTCCACAGCCTGTTTAGGCGCTGAAGTTGCAAATGTGCGGTCCTCACGCAGACTTTGAAGCCTGTCCTCCTTAAACCGCAATGCAAAATCAGATTGCCCCATCAGGGGCAATGACCCAGCTTGCAACCACGCTTTTTCCAATCGTGAATTTCATCGAGATTCTGCGGAACAAAACCATCGCGGTTGGGCATTTTAATTTTTGGAAGCGTTTTTGCATCGATCACGTCATCTTCCTTGATGATGTCATTGCGATACAAGATGAACGCAGTCAGCGAATAAACTTCGTCCGGTTTCAGAGTGCCTTCCTGGAAGCGCGGCATGGCGCGGCGGATGTAGTCGAAGATCGTGGTCGCGAAAGGCCAATAACTTCCGGCCGTCATTTTGGGATGCAGGGAAGTGAGCGTGCCCTTGCCGCCGACGACCGCGGGAGCTTGCGCGCTTCCTTCCTGGCTTTCACCGTGGCACACCATGCACTTGTCGGCGTAGATTTGCGCGCCGAGTTTTGCGTTTCCGTTGCCGGGAGGAAGCTCTTTCCCATCCGTGCCAATGGCGATGTCCACGGCCTGAACTTCCTGCGGTGTGGGCGTCCGCCCGACATTTTTGTAATCAGGGGTTTGCGCCGCAGTCGTAATGCCAGCAACTACGACTAAGGCAGGCACTACATATTTAAAATGAAATCGCATTTTGGACACTCCCGTCGGAGTTCACTTTCCAGGGTTGAATCGCATTGAAATGTCCGGGAATTGTTCCTGTTTTTACGAAAAAGTCAGGCTCGACTTTCCAAAATTTCGCAAGTTCCACGACGGTCGGCTGCCTCTCGCCCGCTTCATCTGTGCAGCGCGACTGAAGAATGGTTTCCTCGCCGTTCCAATCCCATCCGAAACCGAATCGCACGTGAGCCTTCGGATAGACGGGGCTCTGAATTTCCGCTTCGCGCCAGGTTTTCCCATTGTCGGTGGAAACTTCAATCGATTTGACAACTCCTCCGCCGGACCATGCGAGGCCGCTGATTTCGTAAAAGCCTCCGCCATTCAGCTTTTGTCCGCCCGAAGGACGAGTGATCACCGTTCGCGGGCCCATCTGAAATTGAAACCACCGCGACAGTCCATCAGGCCTGAGGCTCGGATACTTCGTGCTCTCCCACATCCCCATGTACGGCTCTTCGACGAGCTTGATGCGGCGCAGCCATTTCACGTTATTGATTCCTTCGTATCCTGGAACGAGCAGGCGGATCGGATAGCCCTGCTGCGGGCGCAGCGCCTCGCCATTCTGGCCGAACGCGATCAACACGTCATCCATGGCTTTTTCGATCGGAATGCTTTTCGTGTGCTTTCCTTTTTCCGAGCCTTCGCCGATGATCCACTTCGCTTCCTGTTTTACTCCCACATGTTTCAAGAGCGTGGAGAGCGGCACGCCCGTCCACAGGCTGCAGCTCGTGAAGCCGTGCGTATCCTGCGCCGTCGCATTCGGCGCAACGCGATACTGCCCGGTCGGTCCCGACGGCGCGCCGTTCGCGTTGCATTCCAAAAAGTGCGCGCGCGTGACGGACGGAAAGCGCTTTAAATCATCGAGCGAAAAGATCAGCGGCTTCTCCACCAGCCCGTGAATCAAAAGATGATGCTCGGCGGGATCGATATCGGGCGGCTCATACCCGTGGGCGATTACAAAGTGCAGCGAAGCCGGCGTGATAAATCCAACCGAATCCTGAATCGGCGTGCGGAATCCAAAGTCGCGGTGGTAGCCCGGCGGGGCAGGGTCGTACAATCCAGGCGCGCCGAGTCGCGAGGCGGTCTCAAATTTAGAGCGCTCTCCGTACCCGTGCAAATCTTTGGCGCGCGCGGAAGAAGTTTCCGGAGCCGCGCTTTGTCCACTCGAAGACTGCACCGCTCCGACAGCTAATCCGGCCAGCGCAGCACTCTTTTTCAAGAAACTCCGGCGGCCGGAATCTTTCGGTTTCATGGGATTCTCCTCGGGAAATCTTTCCCGAGTCATAACAAAGGCAGGGGGCATTGTCAACGAATTGGTGGGGAAGCTGATGAACAGAATTTAACCAGTTACTTAAAATAAAACGGGACGCCTGTAAATCCGGGCGCCCCGTTTTGTCCAGCCCTGCGGAGGCGAACTGTTTTGACTAACTCGATTGCCGGATGCGCATGTTGTAAAACGACCGGTAAACGAAAACGAAAGAGACGATGAAGAATGCGGCTGAAAGTGACCGCGTGAGTGTGGCACCGGAAGTGGCCGTCAGTTTCACAGCAAGTTCCACGGCGAGCAGGCCGAAGAGTGTCGTGAATTTGATGACCGGATTGAGCGCGACGGAAGACGTGTCCTTGAACGGATCGCCTACCGTGTCGCCGATTACCGTTGCGTCATGCAGCGGAGTTCCTTTTTGCTTCATTTCCACTTCCACGATTTTCTTGGCGTTGTCCCACGCGCCGCCGGCATTGGCCATGAAGATGGCCTGATACAAGCCGGAGATGGCGATGGACATCAGGTAGCCGATGAAAAAGAAAGGCTCAAGGAAAGAGAACGAAAGGGTAGCGAAGAAAACGGCAATGAAGATGTTCAGCATGCCCTTCTGCGCATATTTCGTGCAGATCTCGACGACTTTTTTGCTGTCTTCGACGGAAGCTTTTTCCACGCCTTCGAGCTTGATGTTGGCTTTGATGAACTCAACCGCGCGGTACGCGCCGGTGGTTACCGCCTGAGTGGAAGCGCCGGTGAACCAGTAAATCATTGCACCGCCGGTGATAAGCCCCAGGACGAAAGGAGCGTGAAGCAGCGAAAGTTTCTCGACGTTCATCGTGAGGCCATTCGTGAGCGCCATGATGATCGAGAAAATCATGGTCGTGGCGCCGACAACCGCAGTGCCGATCAATACGGGTTTCGCGGTGGCCTTAAATGTATTTCCGGCTCCGTCATTTTCTTCGAGCAAATCCTTTGCCCGCTGAAAATTCGGAGTGATGTTGAAATCTTTCTTCAATTCTTCTTCGATGTTCGGAACGGCCTCGATCAACGACAGCTCGTAAACCGATTGCGCGTTGTCCGTCACCGGACCGTAGGAATCGACCGCGATCGTTACCGGTCCCATTCCGAGGAAGCCGAAAGCGACGAGCCCGAAAGCAAACACGGGAGCGGCGATCATCAATCCGCTGAGGCCCATGCGCGCAAAGAGATAAGCGATAGACATCAGGACAACCATCGCGATGCCCAGATAATAAGCGGAAAAATTTCCGGCGACGAAGCCGGACAAAATTCCGAGTGACGCTCCGCCCTCTTCCGCCGAAGTCACAACTTCTTTCACGTGGCGTGATTCGGTGGACGTAAACGCCTTGACCAGTTCCGGAATTACCGCGCCGGCCAGCGTGCCACAGGAAATAATCGAAGCCAGCTTCCACCATTGCGAAGTGTCGCCATTCAGTTGCGGAATGATGACCGCGGAAATCGCATAGGTCATGGCGATGGAAAGGAACGAAGTGAGCCAAACCAGCGTCGTCAGCGGCGTTTCAAAATTCATCTTGTCGACATTGCCGAATCGCGCTTTGGCGATGGCGCCGTTGATGAAGTACGCAGCCGCGCTGGAGACCAGCATGGCGATGCGCATCACGAAAATCCAGACTAGCAACTGAACTTGAACGACGGGATCCTTCACGCCCAGCAAAATAAATGTGATAAGCGCGACGCCCGTCACGCCGTAGGTTTCAAAGCCGTCCGCGCTCGGCCCCACAGAGTCGCCTGCGTTGTCGCCCGTGCAATCGGCGATTACGCCGGGGTTGCGCGCGTCGTCTTCTTTAATTTTGAAAACGATCTTCATCAAGTCTGAGCCGATGTCGGCAATCTTCGTGAAAATACCGCCGGCGATTCGCAGCGCCGCGGCGCCCAGCGATTCGCCGATGGCAAATCCGATGAAGCAAGGGCCCGCGTATTCGCCGGGAATGAAGAGCAGGATGAAGAGCATCATCAGCAATTCCACGCTGATCAGCATCATGCCGATGCTCATGCCAGCCTTAAGCGGAATGGCATAAATCGGATACGGTTTGCCTCTCAGTCCGGCGAATGCCGTGCGCGAGTTGGCGAAGGTATTGATGCGAATACCGAACCACGCCACACCATAGCTGCCGGCAATTCCT
>DATAPT010000229.1:0-7379 GCA_036265065.1 Candidatus Acidiferrales bacterium
GTTTCTCCTCCGCCTCCGCCGTTCGCACAATTTAGTTTCCTCAACTCCGGATTCCTTCAGGCCGCTGCCCCGGATCGAACCGGGACGGCGCAGGTGCCTCCGGGAACAACGAGAATCAAGATCACGTTCCCGAATAAAGGAACCTATTACTATCACTGCGCACTTCATGACGTAGACGGAATGAACGGCACAGTAGTTGTGGAATAGCTTGCGAATCAGTCAAATGAAGTTGCGCTTATTTGTTCGATGGATTTTGGTTTTGGCTTTTCTGCTCGGCACGCTTCAAAACGTGGCGGCTCAAGGATCGAAGAACAATCCCGGGCCCGCCGCTGCGGGCGGCGCTGAATCGAAATATCGGGGCGGAGTTGTTTCTCCGCCCCTGCCAAAACCAAAATTTACGCTGACGGATACGTCCGGCGCTCCATTCGATTTTTCGGCGAAGACGCAGGGATACGTCACACTACTCTTTTTCGGATACACGCATTGCCCGGATATGTGCCCGCTGCAGATGTCCACGCTTGCTCAGGCCTACAGAAAATTGCCTCCCGTGATTGCGGATCGATTTAAGGTTGTGTTCGTGACGACCGATCCGGCGCGGGATACGCCGCAGGTGCTGCGCTCATGGCTCGATCATTTCGACAAACGATTTATTGGGCTCACGGGAAGCCAAGCCGCGATCGATGCCGCGCAGGTGGCGGCGGATATGGCTCCGGCGAAGAAGTCTACCGTGCGCACTGATGGAAATTATGAAGTGGGGCACGCGCTTTTTGTATTTGCCTACACGAAAGACGATCTGGCGCACGTGATTTATCCCGGTGGGGTGCAAGAAGAAGATTGGACGCACGATCTGCCGTTTCTCCCCTCGGAAACCTGGGCGAGCCGCTGAAGCATTGCAACATCCTATGACATGTTTAGTGGCACGCCTGCTGTAGCTCGCCTCTTCAGAGGCGAGGGGTTTGGACGACGGGACATCTAAATCCCCGCCTCTGAAGAGGCGGGCTACAGCAATTCGGATTGCCGCTTCGCGGTTCTAGCGGCAAACTTGTTGTGCCGGGTGCGGGAGAGGCGTACGATTCGGCCATCAGCAATCTACTGCGGAGATTTCACGAAAGGTTTTATGAACAAGCTCACTATGATTCGTCGAACAATTTCTGTTGGCGCGCTTGCGCTGATACTTGGCGCAACCGCGTTTGCCGCGCAACAGGAAGCAGCGCCCGCGCCGATTACTGAGCAGGATTTGCTCGGCGGACTGAAAAATCCTTCGCGCTGGCTGACGTTTTCTGGGGATTACAACGGTCAGCGGCACAGCCCCCTGAAACAGCTGACGCCGCAAAATGTTGCGGGGCTTGTTCCGCAATGGATTTTTCAAACGGACGTCCCGGGCATGGCTGGGCGCGGGATTGAGAATACGCCGCTTGTGGTGGACGGCATTTTGTATGTGACCGGAAATAATAATACGGCGTGGGCCCTCGACGGGCGAACGGGCCTCCCCATCTGGAGCTACCGGCGCAGGCTGCCGAATAATTTTATTGCTTCCGTTTGCTGCGGACCGGTGAACCGCGGATTCGGAATTCTGGGCGACAAGCTCTATATGGGCACGCTCGATGCGCACCTGATTGCGCTCGATCGAAAAACAGGAACTGTGATTTGGGATATTGCGGTCGGCGATCTGAAAAAAGCCAATGCGATTACGGCGGCGCCACTCGTGATTAAAGATAAAGTGATTATCGGAGTGGCAGGCGGAGATTTTTCGAGCCGCGGCTATATTGAAGCGTTCGACGCGCAAACAGGGGCGCGCGCTTGGCACTTCGATACGATCCCGATGCCGGGCGAACCGGGCAGCGACTCCTGGCCCAACGCGAATGTTGCGGCACGAGGCGGAGGCGCGGTTTGGGTGACCGGGAGTTACGACCCTTCGTTGAATCTCGTGTACTACGGAACCGGCAATCCGAATCCTGATTATTACGGCGATGATCGCGAGGGAGACAACCTCTACACTTGCTCGCTCGTGGCACTCGACCTCGACACTGGAAAATTGCGCTGGCATTACCAGTTCACTCCGCACGATGTGCATGATTGGGACTCGGCGCACGTGCCTGTGCAAGCCGAGCTGAAAATCGGCGGCCAGCAGCATAAAGTGATCATGGTTGCCAACCGCAACGGGTTTTTCTACACGCTGGATCGGGAAACCGGAAAGCTGCTCGTCGCAAAACCGTATATCGACAGCTCGAATTGGGCAAAGGAAATTGGCAAAGATGGCCGGCCCATCGTTCTCGATAACACTGGGACTGCGGACAAATGTTTGCCCGATAATCATGGCGGGACAAATTTTCAGCCGCCAACGTTCGATCCCGAGTTGGGATTATTTTTCGTCACGGCGCATGAAACCTGCGCGACGTGGCAAGGAGTAAAGCCGACGGAGCCGATCGAGATGGGCGTGCGCGTCCCCAGCGGCGGCCGAGTACTCGTCGAAGGCCACAGCCAGTTTTCCGCGTTACGCGCGATCGATCCCACGACCGGCCAGCGCAAGTGGGAACACAAGTACCGCGATTATCCTTCGAGCGTTGCTCTTGATTTGACGGGCGGCGTGATGTCCACGGCTTCCGGCCTCGTTTTTACCGGGGACAATGAAGGATATTTTCATGCATTCGAAGGCGCTACGGGAAAAGAGCTTTGGAAGTTTCAGACGGGCGCGCCGGTATGGGGATCGGCCGCCGTTACCTACATGCTCGATGGGCGGCAGTGGGTGGTTACGACGGCGGGGCTGACGTTTACGGCGTTTGCATTGCCTGCGGCGTCGCATTGAGTTAACGAGATTTTTTTCGGATGGTTGGGTTTTGTGGCGGCGTCTTGCCGGCGCTACTGGCCGGTCACGATCGCCGCGATTTTTGTGGCATCTGCGTCTGACAATTGATTACCGCGCCAGGCCACGTGCAAGTCCGGTCTCACCAGCAGCAAATCGTATTCATAAATTTCGCGGGCGCGCTTGCTGGAAATTTCCAGGATTTCTAGCGGGGCGTGCATTTTTAGAAATGATTGTTTGAGGCTCGAAGTGTCAGCTTTTGTACCGCCTAGTTTTAGAAGCGTGTAGCCGGAGCCGAGCCGGTCGTGCAATGCGGTGCCCTCGCTCAACCACACGTGCGGGAGGCGCGCACCGGGCCAAGTTGTGGGGATATACGCGTGATTTTCTGGATCGGGACCGTCAGCGGTTTCCTGCCACACGATTGGCGTATTCACGTAGCGATAGCCGGACTCGATGCCGGAAATTTCGGTAACTTTGCGCTGTTCGGTATCGAATAACGCTGCGATTTTTTCGCGCGTGGCTGCGCCTTCTGGAGAGTTTTCTTTTATGTTTGGTTGATAGGCGGAGCGCCAGCCTTGGCGTCCGGCCATCGCTTTGCGAGAAGCTTTTACGTTGCGCAATCCGATTGGCCTGCGCTCCGCTTCGTAGGAGGCGAGGAGTTGCGGGCCGCCCCAACCGGCGAGCGTGGCGGCAAGTTTCCAGGAGAGATCCACGGCATCGCCCACGCCTGTATTCATTCCCAGGCCGCCGGTGGGGATGACGAGGTGCGCCGCATCTCCGGCGATGAACACGCGGCCGTCGCCGTAGCGCTCCGCGCATAAGAGGTGCTGCGTCCACTCATTCACCGAAAGCATTTCAAATTCGATGGGCATGCCCACAGATTTTCTGAAAATTTCAGCCATTTCGGCGTCACTCGACGCAGCGGCGTGCAAGGTCCAGTGGCGCGTGCTGTCCTGCAGGATGAGGAACGGGAATAGCGGACCATCGGCAATGTGATAGTGGCGGCCCTTGCCGATGGGAATTCGAGCGTAGAGATCGTCCGCGTGCAAAAGCGCCTGGCGTAGTTTGCGGATATTTCCATCGCCTTCGAGACGAATGCCGAGCTGCTTGCGGACGGTGCTTGAGCCTCCGTCACAACCGACAAGGTACGAGGCGCGAATAGTTTCGTCGCTTGAGTACTCCGATTGCACGACCGCAGTTACCGAATCTGCCTCCTGCGTGAAGGAAATCAATTCGCAGCCGAAGCGCAGGTTTACGCTGGGAAGAGCCATAACGATGGATCGCAAGAGCGGCTCGAGAGTGTATTGCGAAATGAGTTGATAGGGCTCCAGCAATCCGCCGTCATTTTGTGCTGCGATGGCGGCTTTCGCTTCGGCTACAGAGGGGCACGGCAAGTGGGCCAGCGCAGGACCAGCCATGGACAGAGCCAGAAAAACGTCCATGGGGGCGTCGCGGGGCAAGCCCGCATCGCGCACTTGTTCAGAGATTCCCAAGCGGCGATAAATTTCCATGGTGCGCCCGTTGCAACGCTCCATTTTAGGGAGACGAATCGAGGTTAAGTTGCGTTCGATGAGCGTGCAGCGCACGCCACGAAGGCCCAAATCAAGGGCTAGGGTTAGGCCCACAGGGCCTGCGCCGACGATGAGGACTTGGGGGTCTGCCACTCGGTTACGGTTTCCTCCGGTTTGAATTTGTGGCGCCGGCAACTTGCCGGCGGGTTTATGTGGCGCGGCTACATTCCAAAAACCGCGGGCGGGACGCCGGCGCCACAAGCCCAGCGCCTCGATGCCTATGGAATTCTTTGGCTCTGCGAGGCCGCATTTGGATTGGTCGCGTTGTGCAAATGCGTCGTTGCAGATTCGGCTTTGTTCCAGGATTTTTTCATTTCGCGTTCTAGCAGCTTGATCTGGATCAGATGTTTGGGGTTCATGGGCAACGACGGATAGTAGCAATTCGATTCGTGCGTGCAGAAGCAACCGTCGGCGGCCTTTTTTCGGCGGGCCTGCATGGCGTCGGAAAACCAGAGGCGCTGAAAATTCCAATCGTAATCGCGCAAATTTCCCACCGGCCCCAGATTTTCGCAGGACGAAACTGTTCCCTCGTCGTAGATCACTCCGCCTGCGGTTCCGGCGTAGCACGTCAACTGGGCCTCGTGCGTTTCCTGGGTTCTGGCGATCAGGCCGTGCATATAGACGTCCAGCGCGGCTTTGAAAAAACCGTTATCGCCAGCGTAATGATTTTTGATTGCGCCATTGCGCGAATCTTCATCAATCATCGCGGCGAGCGCGGCGTATCGCGCGCCATCGATTTGCAATTCTTTCTGATCCGCAACGGGAGGGCGGATGTAATTGAAATTAATTTTGTCGGGCTTTAATTCAAATTTCAAGAAATCGTACCATTCAAAAATCGTGTCCTGATTCGAGTTCATGAAGCAGGTGCAGGTTTGCACGTCGAGCCGGGGATATTCCCTCTTCATGGATTGCAGCTGATGCGCCGTGTCGATAGCGATGTCCCACGAACCTGGCTTTTGGCGAATGTTGTCATGCTGCGTTTTCAATCCGTCGATGCCCAAGGCCATGGTGACGTTCAGATTCGGGCATTCCTGCAATATGCGGACGACGTCGGGAAAAATTCGTTTTTGAATCTGGCCGTTGGAGGTGATGTAAAGAGATTCGAGTTTGTTGTTGGTGTAAAAAACTCGCGCGATTTCCGGCAGATCTTTTCGTATAAAAGGTTCGCCGCCCGCCAAAACCAGCACACCCAGATTTCCGCCCAGAGTTTCGGAAATTTTTTCAATTTCGCGCGTCGACATTTGCAGTTTTTTGCGTGGCGCGTCGTCCAGCTGTTCGGTGAAGAAGCAGTGCGTGCAGCGCATGTCACACACGGACGTGACCAGAATGTTCAGCATGGCGGGCGAGAACGGCTGCCCGAGCGCCGATTTGGCGTAACGTTTTAAAAGATCATTCATATTGTACGCGGCAATTTGCTCGCTCTATTTCATCTCTCCCAATGACCTTACGCCCGGAATATTCGCGGGTCAACGAGCTCTTTCGGCGGCGTGTTCCTGTTGTGCCGCCTCCAATGGCAGGTCTGGACGCAATCGAGAAGCAAGGATCGCACCAAGGAGCAGAAGCGCGACCGAGCCGATAAATGGAATGACCCAGCTTCCCGTTTTATCCACCAGGTAGCCGAAACTGGACGGCGAAATAATGCCGGCAATACCGAATCCGAAATTCATCAAGCCACTGGCCGAACCTGCGTATTGCGGAGCGATGTCCATGGGCATGGACCAGATGGGAGCGACGATGAGTTCCGCGAAAAAGAAAGCCAAGGACAGGCAGATCGCCGCGATTTTTAAATTGTGAATCAGGATCACCGGTAACAGAAAAACCAGCGCTCCGGAAAATCCCGTGACGATGACGTAACGCCGCGCCACGAGCAGGCTCCCCGTTTTGCGAAGGAGCCGGTCGCTGGCCAAGCCGCCTGCCGTGTCGCCAACGACTCCTGCGAAGAAAACTCCCGCCGAGAATAAGGCCGAGGCTTGCAACTTCAGATGATAGTTCTCAAAAAAGAATGCTGGAATCCAACTCAGGAAAAGCCAAAGCGTCCAGCCGTAACAAAAGTCGACGACCGTGATTGGGAGCATGCGCCGTGCCAGGCGCATCCACGGAACGCCGGGGCTCGCGCCCGTTCGCGGCGGAGGCAATGTGCTGAGATCGGCGTCCGTGATTGCAAAATGTTCGCGGGGATCGTCGCGAAAATACCAGGCCCAGACGCACAGCCACACCAGGCTCGCAAGCCCTACGATCACGAAAGATCCGCGCCACGAAACCCAGAACAGGAGACCGATAATCAGTGGTGGCGTTAGCGCGTTGCCAATGCGGGCGAAGGAATGCGTGATGCCTTGCGCGAAACCCCAGCGGGATTTGGGCGTCCACGTAGCGATGGCGCGGGTGGCGGTGGGAAATGCGGCGCCTTCGCCGAATCCCAGGGCGATGCGGACTAAAAAGAGAGATGCAAATCCGCCAGCGGCGCCTGTGAGCATGGTGGCAATGGCCACGACCGCGCTGCACAAAATCATGGTGATGCGCGCGCCCAATTTGTCACCGATCCAACCGCCGACGAGTTGAAACAGCGCGTAGGGAAAAGCGAACGCGGAAAATGTCCAGCCTAGTTGTGTGTTGGTGAGTTTCAAATCCGCGCGGATCAGGGGTGCGGCAATCGAAATGTTAACGCGGTTGATATAGAGGATAAGATAGATCGCGCACAAAAGCCCGAGAACAACATTCGGCGCGCTGGCCCATCGTGTTCGTGGCAATCTTTTCTGATTTGCAGCTTGCGATGCCCCGGTGTATTTCAAGGCGCGATTTCCTCGAGGCTGCGGTCGCTGGTCTCCACCATACGCGTGGCGGCAATCGCTCCCACTACTCCGACTCCCGCGAACATGAGAAAAACGGAATGGATTCCGTCGGCCCCGACCATGTAGCCCACGAACGCGGGGCCCAGCGCCGAGGCGATCCTCAGCCAAGATGTGGCTAGGCCTGTCCCAATCGCACGCATTCGCGTGGGATAAATT
>DATAPT010000230.1:0-2047 GCA_036265065.1 Candidatus Acidiferrales bacterium
AAAAATGCGTGCGCAAAAATATTCTCTGGAACTATTGGCACAGTGGATGTGCGCCGGACCCGCGCGTCTTGCTGGACTCGAGAAGCACAAGGGCGCGATTGCGGAAGGATACGATGCCGACTTCGTGGTGTGGAATCCGGAGAAGAGTTTCAGTGTGCAGCCAAAAATATTGCAACACCGGCACAAGCTGACTCCATATTTAAAACAACGACTGCACGGAGTCGTGGAAACAACATTTATTCATGGCGAGATGATTTATGATCGTGGCCGCTTTCTCGGCAAACCCAAAGGGGCCCTTTTGCGGCGAGGCGAACGCTGATGGATTTCACCGAATACATTGATCTGGCAGCGGAGCGGCTCGGCGGGCAAGTACTTTCGGCCAACGACGAATTTTTCGCGCCGAAAGAAAATTTATTAAAGGCGGCTGCTCCCCTCTGGATTGCCGGCAAATACACGGATGTTGGGAAGTGGATGGACGGTTGGGAAACACGCCGCCGCAGAACTCCCGGCTACGACTGGTGCATCGTGAAGCTGGGCCTGCCAGGCATCATTCGCGGCGTGGTGGTTGACACCGCGTATTTTACTGGAAATTTTCCGGAACAATGCGAGATCGAAGCATGCGCCATGGATGGCGATCCGAGTCTCTCTCAACTGTCGGAACCCGCGACGCAGTGGCGCAGCCTGCTTCCCAAATCTAAACTCACCGGCGATTCACGAAATTTATTTCCGCTCGCGCCATCGGAGCGAGTCACACATCTGCGTTTGAAAATTTATCCGGATGGCGGCGTGGCGCGCCTTCGTGTTCATGGAGAAGTAGTTCCCGATTGGCCGTCATTGATTCACGCAGGCGGCGAAATTAATCTTGCTGCCGTTGAGTATGGCGGCTGGATCATCCTTTCGAGCGATATGTTTTACGGTTCACGGAACAACCTGATCCAGCCGGGACGCTCCACCGGAATGCATGACGGATGGGAAACACGCCGCCGCCGCGGTCCCGGCCACGATTGGTGCATTTTGCGCCTGGGCACAGCGGGAAAAATCAGCCGCATCGAAGTAGACACCTCGCATTTCAAAGGAAATTTTCCAGAAAGTTGTTCACTCGAAGTGTGTACAGCCCCGCGAAATCTCGTCGATCCAGAAAAGCTGGGATCTCTGCCCTGGAAAGAAATTCTGCCCAGAACAAAACTCAGGGCGGATTCCCTGCACACATTCGAAAAGGAATTGCAGGAATCGGGAGAAATTACCCACGCGCGTTTTAACATTTATCCCGATGGCGGTGTCGCGCGGCTGCGCCTCCTCGGCACGCCTGCAAAGAGACCCGCGTAACATGACGCTCGCGGAATTTAATGCGCTGCCGTCCGAGCAAGCGGAATCCTCTCTAATAGATTGTTGCGGCTCTGCGCGTTGGGCCGCAACGGTCGCGGCGCGGCGCCCGTATGCAAACGCGGAAACCTTGCACAAAGCCGCTGATTCCGTCTGGTGGAAGCTGGACCGCGCCGATTGGCTGGCGGCATTCAGCCAACATCCGCAAATTGGGGACAAGCCCGCCACCGGCTCAGAGTCCGCGCGCCATTGGGCAGAAGGCGAACAAACGGGCGCGCGCATCGCGAGTGACGACCTCAAAACGCGATTGGCAAGAGCAAATCGCGCCTACTTTGAAAAATTCGGTTACATTTACATCGTATGTGCAACCGGGAAATCCGCTGAAGCAATGCTTGCGATTCTGAATCAGCGACTCCAGAATGACGTGGCCAGCGAACTTTCGGTAGCCGCGGAACAGCAGCGTTTAATCACGCGCATTCGTCTGGATAAACTTTTGGCCGGAGAGCTGCGATCAACATGAGCGCGATCACCACGCATGTGCTTGACACTTCACTCGGCCGCCCCGGCGCGGGAATTCGCGTCGAACTTCATCGCAAATCTGAAGATGCATGGAAACTGGTCGGACAAGGGCGGACTGACGCCAATGGCCGTTGCGCCGACTTGATGGGAGATGCGAAGCCCGAGCCCGGAACTTACCGGCTAATTTTTCACGCGGCAGAATATT
>DATAPT010000231.1:0-2398 GCA_036265065.1 Candidatus Acidiferrales bacterium
CACCTTCGCAATCACCTATGCGCTGGAAACCGTTGCGGTGATTGTTGCGATCATGGGCATCGCTGGCGCGCTTCTGGCCCTGGTAATTGACCGTCGACGCGAACTTGGGTTGCTGCGATTCCTGGGAGCATCCACAGCTCAAGTGCGAAAATTGATTTTGGTGGAAGCAGGCCTGGTTGGAATTCTCGCGACAATCGCGGGATCCATACTAGGCTACTTTCTGTCGCTCATTCTGGTTTTCGTGATTAACAAGCAGTCTTTCGGATGGACGATCCATTTTCATTGGCCTATTGCCGTTTTGCTCGGCGCTCTGACGACGGTTTACCTCGCCACGCTGCTTTCCGGAATTTACCCAGCGGTATTAGCCGCGCGAGTTGATCCGCTCGAGGTCATTCATGAAGAGTAGGCTTTTTGCGGCGATTGCGATGTTATTCCTGGCGCAGGCTGCTACAGCGCCTTACAAAGTCGCCACGCCAGACTACGTTTACGAATTCCCGCGAGACCATTTCAGTCACCCGGATTATCAGACAGAGTGGTGGTATTACACCGGCAACGTGAAGTCTTCTGAGGGCCATAGATTTGGATTTGAGCTGACATTTTTTCGGGAAGCGGCTGATCGCGATACAGCGAAAACCTCCGCGTGGGATGTGAAAGACATTTATTTAGCGCATTTGGCGTTGAGCGACCTAGATGGTGGTGCGTTTTATCATACCGAACGCACCAATCGCGCGGGGCCGGGGATCGCTGGAGTTGATGCGTCTAGCGAGCGCATCTGGAACGGCAATTGGAGCGTCACCTGGGAAAATGGGGGGCAGAAACTTCGTGCCATCGATGATCGTTTCGCGCTGTCGTTATCGCTTCATCCGGAAAAACCGCCAGTGATTCACGGTGAAAACGGAGTGAGCCAGAAGGCCGCTGGCTTGGGACACGCCTCGCACTACATTTCCTTTACCAGGATAGACACCGTAGGATCGATCGAACTTCTCGGAAAGACGTATCAAGTTTCTGGAATTAGCTGGATGGACCACGAGTTTTTCACGCATCAATTGGAGCCAGAACAGGTTGGCTGGGATTGGTTCAGCTTGCAATTGGACGACAAGACCGAACTGATGCTGTTTCGCATCAGGCGCAGAGACGGTTCAATCGATCCATTTTCTGCCGGCACGTATATCGATGCGCAAGGCAAGGCGGAACATCTTCGCGCGCCGGACTTCAGCCTCACCGCTGAGACTGAGACATGGCAACGTGCTGACGGTGCGGCTCGCTACCCCGTCCACTGGAAGATCGCGGTGCCGTCACTTTCATTGGCGCTGGATGCGACGACTCCGCTGAAATCGCAAGAGCTTGCGGGAAATTCGAAGTTCGCGCCGAACTATTGGGAAGGCGCGATTACGTTGCAGGGTCGTCGACAGAATGCGCCACTCGGCGGGGTGGGTTATTTGGAAATGACTGGGTATGACCGTGCGGTACAGCTCGGTCCCTAAGATTGTGATTGCGAGTAGAGTTTCAGATGCGGCGCGTTAACCCTTGACGATGCCTTCCAACGCAGCCTTGTTTTTGATGATCAAGGTCGACCCGAGAATCTGCAGCAACTGCTTTTTACGAAAATCCGCGAGTAGCCGCGTGACAGTTTCGCGAGAGGAACCGATCATTTGCGCAATCTCTTCGTGCGTCAGGGTCAACTTGATCCGCACCTGGCCCTTTTCTTCGGGATAGTTCGAGGACCATTCCAACAAGAAGCGTGCAAGCTTTTCGCCCGCGGAATGCGACAAGCCAATCGTCCTCATCTCGGAGATGGCCGCGTGGTAAGTCTCGCCCAGTTGTTGCGCAACACGGAGGGCCGCTTCGCCATTTTCCTTCAGGAACACCAGGAAATCGTTGCGCGCTATGAAATTTGCCTGGGTCGGCTCGATTACATCCGCAGTGAGTTCATAACAAGTGCCGGTGACCGTGGCTGGCAGGCCTAGCACCTCGCCCGGTTCGGAAATGCGCAGGATCAAGGTTTTGCCGTCGGCCGATGAAGTGGAAAGCTTCACTCTGCCGCTACATAGGACGAAAACTCCCCGGGCCGGCTGACCTTCAACGAAAAGAGTTGCACCTTTGGGATAGGCAGCCGAGGAGGTGATAGCCGCCAAAGACTTTACCGATGGCTCGGGGAGATTGCAGAACAATCGCTCTTCGCGATGCGGGCAGGCGAGACAGTTCTCAATGATTTCGAGGCCGTAAGGTGTTCGCATATTACTCCCGTCAGGGAGCCCAGTCCCATCCAGTTTAGTGACAAACTGAAAGCGATTCCCGTTGTTATTCCAGTCGGAAGACATGCCATCACCTGTCAATGTGACATTCATACAGGAATGCGGCGCAGCCACCCGTGACTAACATCACTTTTATTAGTGAC
>DATAPT010000232.1:0-3495 GCA_036265065.1 Candidatus Acidiferrales bacterium
GAATTCCATTCTGGAGAGCAGGCCGAGCGCGATTAGAGGTCATGGCAAGGAAGCGTCTTTCGAATGAAGACCCTCGACAATTCGAAGATTGATCCCGAAGAGGATATTCCTGTCGTAAGCGCGGTGCATTTGCCAACAAAAAAACAGGAATCTCCACTCGCGGATGTCATTGCCGTGCGTCCTGCCTTTTCGAACGCTGATACAGCCGTCGTTTTCTTCCTTCGCCAATTCCGGGTGCTGCTGGGCGCGGCTCGCTTGTATCAACGCAATCATCCGCGGCTGATGGAGATCCTGGCGTCCACGGAGCAGCAGCTGCGCATTGCGCTTGCGGCGCGCACGCCCCTGATACTGGCCATCGAGCCTAATGGAATCCTTCTGCCTGGCCAGGAAAGCGGCACGTCGGAAATGCTGCATGATCAGCGCGGCGAGTTGAAATCTCTGGCGGAAGAGCTTCTTCGCAGCGGCATTTGCTCCATGGTCTTCACGCTGCCCATCAATGTAGGTGAACTGGACCATTTAGCGCACGAAATCAGCCTGGTTCCGCGCAGTTCCTCGCCGGGAGATACAGCATCCCGAAAATTGTGGGACAAATGGATCAAGAGCCGCGGCGTCGTAGGCATTCGCATCAATATTCCGACGGAGCGGCGCGATTCCCTGCTCCTCGCTAGCCTCATGTCGGTTGTGCTGGCGTATGAGAACTCCGCGCAGCATTCTTCCCATTCCCGAGCTGTGCATTCCATGCCGGAGGCAAGCTTCGAACAGATTTCCAATACCCTGCGCGTCCTTACAAAACTGGTCCCACCCAGTGACCCGGAGATGCAGCCGTCGACCGGCGATATTGCGCGCCGTTTTCACTCCGTCGTATCCGCAAGCGATCCGGCGTCCATCTCCCTAATCGTATATGGCGTTTCCAATGTGCGACCGCGTGAAGGAGAATCGCTGGGGCCCTATTTGGAAAGGCTGACGGACGAACTGGTTCTGTCATTTGTGGAGCAGGAATTTAACGCAGGCCGCGCTACGTTGCCCGCCATCGGCCCTTTGCTTGTGCGGCTGGATAAGGAACGGGGCCAGGCCGATAATTCGGGAACAACCAGATTTGGCGGTTCGCAACATGATGAGCTTCGTGTAGCGCAATTATGCGATAAATTCTGGAATAGCCAGCCTGTTCCGGTGAAAGCGACGGCCTTGCGAAGCCGTGACGCATGGTGCGTGCCGGCCAGCGTGGTGTCTCGCTTCCTCGAACCACTGGCTGAGGCTGCCGACAAAAAAGATTCCGACGCGGCGGCGCGTGAAAGCCGCGAAGTGCTTTTGTCCTACAGCCGCTGTTTGGAGTCTGAAGAAAACCGCGCGCGCCGCACCGTGGCGGCGGGACTTGCGGAAATTTCCGCGCAGATTGAAAAATTGTGGCCGCATCCCTCCATCGCGGATTTAGGGCCGGGAGTTGTCAGTGCTTTATTAAAGGAAACCTCCCCAGGAATTGCAGGCCTGCTTTCGGCGGCGGTAGAGAAGCTGGCTCGAACGTCACTGCTGAAGCATGAATACACCGAATTTGAAAAAATTCTTGAGCCACTCGAAGCTGCGCCAAAGGACGATGAGCACGCGCACATTTCGACGCTCGTTGGCCGCATTCTGGGCGACGAGCAATGGCTGTATCTAGTGGACGAAGCTCTTTCCGGCCAGCCTCTGAATGCAGTGATCCCTCGCTTACTGAAGCGGTGCCCGGACCGTTTGATTGACAGGCTGGGGCTGCTTCTTACCGCTGTGAATGGATTGGATTCGCTTCCCGCCATGGTGCGCTTGATCCATGGGACAGGCGAGCCGGTGCTCGGCGCACTGGAAACAAGATTGTATGAAGCGCGGCGACAGCGTGTCGCGACCGCAATTCATTTGCTCGCTTCCGCCGATCCCAAACGCCTGGCAAGCGCTTTGCCGCGGGCTCTCGCGAGTTGGGAGTGGAGTTTGCAGGACCTGGCCGCGACGGAACTCATGAAATGGACAAACCCGCCCGTTGTTGCGGCGACGGCGCACTCATTTCTCTCGACATTGGCCGAAGCTCACTCCATGGTTGTGCCGTGCATGATCGATCATCTGGGAATGGCGCATGAAACAGCGGCGATCCCTACATTATTGCAAATTGTCGAAGGGAATCATTTGATCCTTCGCGATATTTTTTTCCGGATCAAGGCAATTGAGGCGCTGGGAAGAATGCGCGTTCCGGAAGCGGCTGCACCCCTGTTAAAAATAGTGAGAATGCGGAATGGACTGGCTCATACCGAACCGGCCGCGCTGAGATCGGCGGCGGAAGAAGCGCTGGCGCTGCTCGAAAACAAGTCAAGCCCCGTGCGTGCCCGCGTGGCGGAGAGTACGCGCACAAAGCCCCCTGTGACGCACTCGCGCCCCAGGCGCTACCTGCGCGCCCGTGTGCAGCCGCCCATGCAAGCGGTCATTTCAGGAACTCGCAACGGAGCTGGACGCGTTCGCGTGATTGCCCTCGGCGGAGCGTATGTGGAGTCCGATCAGCATTTGACGGTGGGCGATTCGCTGCAGATGGAAATCCGCAATGGCCTGCGCAAGATTCAGGTTTCCGCAGTGGTGCGCAATGTCACGACCACGGGAGCGGGCGTGGAATTTGTGCACATTAAACCTCGGGACCGCGAACTTTTGCGGCGGCTCATCACGCAACTGCTGAAGTAAATTTCCCCATTCCATTTTTTCAATTTCAACTCATGTGTGGGTTGGCGTGGCGCGGGCTTTACAGGCTGCGAAAAAATACTTTTTGTCATCCCGAGCGAAGCGAGGGATCTGCTTTTCTTCTCGGCTTCCAGGAAACAGCAGATCCCTCGGGCAACACCGCCCTTCGGAATGACAAGGTGCGAGTTATTCCGCAGCCTATTCAGCCTTCGGGGTTCTTGTGGCGGCACCTCGCCGGCGGGTTTAAATTATCGGAGCGCGGCAGAAAACCGCCGGCGAGACGCCGGCGCTACAACCCCGTTATTCTTCAGGTTCTGGCGTGGAAAGCAACGGACGAGGAAAAGTTTCTACCGGTTCGATCTGCGGAACGTCCGCGCTGCCTACTCCCATTTCTCTAAATTTGCGGGCCGAGGGAATCAGGCGGCTGTCGAATGAAGCGACGGCGTTGTTGTAAGCTTTGCTGGCGCGCTCCAGCCCTTTGGCGATTTCCGAGAGGTGTTCGGCGAATTTCACTACGCGGTCATACAATTCTTTGCCCAGATCCGTGATGCGCTCCGCATTCTCCGCCACCAGTTGCTGTTTCCAGCCGTAGGCAATCGCTCTCAATAGGGCTATGAGCGTTGTGGGACTGGCGAGAACAACGCGTTTATCGATGGCATCCTCGATGAGTGTGCGATCCTGCTCGAGCGCAGCGCTGAAGAAAGATTCGCCCGGCACAAATAAAACCACGAATTCAGGGGTCGGCTCGAACTGTTTCCAATATTCCTTGCTCGACAAACCCTTGATGTGATCGCGAACGAGGCC
>DATAPT010000233.1:0-2484 GCA_036265065.1 Candidatus Acidiferrales bacterium
TCCTCTCCATGTTGCGAGAGGTTTTTAGTGTTTTCATAAATTGTGGTGGAACACTTGCAAATTCGCGATTGGAACGTTACTTCCCATAAGTCATTTACACGATTGCCTTTATATAAAATTCATCCGCGGCGAATATCTCCAGGCGGCTCTCGTTTTTCCCCATTCAAACACTTGCAAATATGCGTCGTATTCCTGATACCACACATAAATTCTTTCGTGCATGCAATACAGGAAAGTATTGATACAGTAGGCCGATGCTTTCAGTGCAGTCAAGAATGCCCCTCGATGGGCTCTTCGGGAATTACCAGCTTGGGACGTATTACGATGAGATGTTCTCAGCTCCGGGTGTGCCTCGTCCGCACTACGCCAAAATTTTTGCAAAACTGGCCGCGATGATGACCGCACAGTTTGAAGAGCGCCGCCAGCATGCGGACCTCGCTTTCCTCCTGCAGGGCATCACTTTCACCGTGTATAGCGATGGACGCGGTACAGAAAGACTTTTCCCCTTTGACCTGATTCCGCGCATCATTCCGAATTCCGAATGGCAGCGCGTGGAGCGCGGCCTCGCCCAGCGCGTGATCGCTCTCAATCTATTTTTGCAGGATGTATACGGCAAGCAGCGCATTTTTGCCGACCGCCAAATCCCGCGTTCACTCGTTTATTCCTGCAAACATTTCCTGCGCGACGTGATTGGAATTGAAGTTCCGCGCGGCATTCACACGCATATCTGCGGTATCGATCTCATCCGCGATTCAAAAACAGGCGAATACTGCGTGCTGGAAGATAATGTGCGCACGCCGAGCGGCATTTCTTACGTTCTGGAAAATCGCCTGGTCATGATGCGGACTTTCCCTGACGCGTTTCAGGAATATGAAGTCCTCCCCGTCAACCACTATCCCGCGGAATTGGCGCGCATTCTTCGCAGCCTTTCCCCGAGAGGTGGCAGCGACGCGCAGATTGCCCTGCTGACTCCCGGCATCTACAACAGCGCCTATTTTGAACATAGCTTCCTGGCTCAGCAGATGGGTGTTGAACTCGTCGAAGGCCGCGACCTGATCGTAGACGGCGGCGTCGTCTACATGAAAACCATTCGCGGCCTGCAACGTGTCGACGTCATTTACCGCCGAGTAGACGATGAATTTTTGGATTCGCTTACATTTCGGCCTGACTCGGTGCTCGGCGTGCCCGGCCTGATGGGAGCGTACCGCGCCGGAAACGTGGCGCTGGCAAACGCCGTGGGCAATGGAGTTGCCGACGACAAAGCCATCTACGCTTACGTGCCCGCTTTCATTAAATATTATCTCGGCGAAGACCCGATTCTGAGAAGCGTCGACACTTACCTTTGTTCCCGGAAAGAAGATCTCGCCTACGTTCTGGATCATCTGTCGGAGCTTGTGGTGAAAGCAGTCGGTGAATCCGGCGGCTACGGCATGCTGATGGGCCCGTCCGCGGATAACAAACGAATTGAAGATTTCAGACAACGCATTTTGGCGGACCCGCGAAATTATATCGCGCAACACGTCCTTCCCCTTTCGAGGGTGCCTTCCTACGACGCCAATTTCGGAGAAATTGCCGGGCGCCACGTGGATCTTCGCCCTTACTGTTTGTATGACGGCGAGAAAGTCACAATCGTGCCTGGCGGCCTCACTCGCGTAGCGCTGCAAAAAGGCTCATTGGTTGTGAATTCATCCCAAGGTGGCGGCAGTAAAGACACCTGGGTTTTGTTTGGGGAGGACTAAGATGTTGTCGCGAATCGCCGAGTCTTTATTTTGGCTGGCTCGGTATATCGAGCGGGCGGAGTACACGGCTCGAATTCTCGACGTCAATTTTCATACCGTTCTCGAACAATCGAAAGACAAATATCGTCTGCACTGGGATCCGCTCATCGTTATGGCCGGCGAGGAAGAGCGCTTCCGCAAATTGTACGGAGAAGCCGACGCGCGCGCCGTCTTCCAATTCCTTGCGTTTCGCCAGGATAATCCCAGCTCCATCGTGCAATGCATCACCAAGGCCCGCGAAAACGCGCGCTCCATCCGCGATTTTATTTCGCGCGAAATGTGGGAAGACATCAACAGCCTGTATTTCACCGTCAACCGATTCCATCCGGATGAGGAAATCGCCGCGGGCCCGCACCGTTTTTGTGACGCCATCCGCTTTGGCAGCCACCGCTTTCATGGCGTGACGGACGCAACCTTGCCGCACGACGAAGGCTGGGAATTTTTGCGCATCGGCTGGTTCATCGAGCGCGCGGAGATGACGGCGCGGCTGGTCGACGTGCAGTACCACGTCTTGTACGACGCTCCTGCAGAAATTGGCGGCGGAGATAATCACCAATGGATGGCTGTGCTGAAGTCCGTGGGAGCGTACGAGGCCTACCACCGCAAATATCACTCCTTGATCGAGCCTGAAAAAGTTGCCGAAATGTTGATCCTGCATCCGCTTCACCCTCGCTCCATCCGCTTCAGCATTACGGAAGTGCAATCC
>DATAPT010000234.1:0-4705 GCA_036265065.1 Candidatus Acidiferrales bacterium
AAGGCCGTAGTGTCGCCCTTGTGCTGGACGCCTCCATTTGGTCGCAAACCCATCCGTCCGGTGAACCGTCATGGATCGATCGGGAGCGCGCCGAAGCACTGCGCGTGCTCGATTCGCTTCCGAGTGGCGATCGCGTTCTGCTCCTACGCGCGGAGGCGGGCGCCCCGCCGATTCTGCCGTTCACCACGGATCGCGCTTCGCTTCGTCGAGCGATTCAAACCGTGCTGCCTTCGAGCGTTCCTGCTGATATTCCTCGCGCTCTTGAAACGGGTCGCGCAGCATTAGGGGGCGCACGGCGCGGACTGCTCGTGTATGTGGGGCCGGGCATGATCAACGCGGATGAGGAACAAAGCTTCGATGAATTTCGCGCGCAACTGGAATCGCCGGAAAATAATGCGGGGCAGCCGCAGTTTCTGATGCGCGAGGTCGGCGATTTCACTGCGGCAAAAAATCGCGGCATCACGCGACTCTCTTTGCGGAGGGACGCCGCGCAGCCTGACCGCTGGCATTTGCTCACGCAATTAAGAAATTACGCAACCGAAAAAGCGGATGTTGTGCTTTCGTTTTCGGTGAATGGGCAGCCGATCGGCCAACGCAAAGTTTCTTTAGCGCCAAAGGCTCTCTCCAATGCGGAAGAAGAATTCAACTGGGACAAGGGCGGAATGCTGCAAGCGGAAATCAGCCCTTCCGACGCGCTGCAGGCGGATGACCGCGCATCGGTAAATATTCCGACTTTCCGCACGGTGAGCGTGGCGGTCTTCGCGAATAGCGCTTCTCCCTTCGCATCCAACCTGCTCGAAGTGCTTTCCAGCAATCCCTACGTGCAGGCGCAGATTTTTCCGCCGGAACTGAGCGCAAGCGTCTCGCCCGACGTGGCGATCCATCAAGGACAGGATTTGCCTGCGCAACCTGCCTCAAATTCAATATGGTTTTTGAGCGCTCCATCCGCAGCGGGATCCAAACCTGTGCGCATCACTGGATGGAATTTGCAGCATCCGGTCACGCGTTGGGTTCGCACACGCGATGTCAGCGTGCGAAACCCTGCAACGATCAAAGTCGAACCGGGCGATACCGTGCTTGCTTATGCGGAAACGGATCCGCCGGCGCCCCTCATCGTGGCGCGCGAACAAGGCGGACACAGAATTTTAATCGTTGGCTTCAACCCGCTGGATTCCAATTTTCCGCTGGAGTCCGCATTTCCCCTGATGATGGCCGGCAGCGTGGAGTGGATGACGCACTCCGTCGATGAAGTTGCGGATTCGCTTTCGACTGGAGAAGTTGATATTCCCGGCCCTGCTGCGAAAATTATCGCGCCGTCCGGGAGAGAAGCGCCATTCGCGCGAAAGGGCGCGAATCTGCATTTGCTCGCGCTTGAAACAGGAATATATCGGATCGTTGGTCCGGGCGGCGAAAGTAACATCGCGATAAATCCGCCGGCCTTGCCCTCGCAACGCGTGCAATTGACCGCGGCGGAAACAGCGCAAGTGGAGGGCGAGCCGCTGCCGCCCGCGACGTGGGACATGTGGCGCTGGCTGGTGATCGCGGCAATAGTGGCGCTGTGGCTGGAATGGGCGCTGTACTACATGGCGCGCGAACGGCAGCGCGTTGCGGAAGTCAGCGAAAGTCCCGCGGATCAACCGAAACAGGATTTCGATGAAGAGCTGGAGATAGGCGAAGAATCCGCGCCTCACAAAACAAATCTGGTGGGCAGGTGAATGCGTGACGTTTGATCAACCCATTTTTCTTTTGATGATCGGGCTGCTTCCCGTCCTGTGGGTTGTGATGCGGAAAATGCCGGGAGCTTCGCAGGCGTGCCTGGCGTTGAAATGCGCGGCCTTCACTGCGCTGGTGATTGCTCTGGCAAGTCCCTGGGCTCCTCTGCGCACGGAAAAACTGGCCGTTACCGTGTTGATGGATACATCCGCGAGCATGCCGCGCGAATCGTTGCAGCACGGCGAGGCCATGTTGCGCGACCTCGTGCACAAAAATTCAGGCGCTGATCTGCGCCTCATTACCTTTGCCCAGCACGCGAAGCTGCTCAACGTGCCCGCGCAGGCCGATCAAGTAAAAATTCCGCAAGGGGTGGATCCGCAAGAAGGAATGGCCACGAATCTTGAAGAGGCACTGCAACTGGCGCTCAGCACTTTTCCCCTGCAAGGCCAACGGCGAATCTTGTTGATCAGCGACGGCAACGAAAATCAAGGTCACGCCCTGACAGAGGCGCTGCGCGCACGGGAAAGCGGCGTTGCGGTATTTACCGTGCCCGCTGGCGGAACCGCGCCCCTTTCTGTTCAGCTGGAAAACGTGGCGTCGCCTCAGGATGTTTTTTCTGGAGAACGGTTTCCACTGACCGTGCGGCTGACGAGCGGCAACGCGATGAAAGCGCGAATCTGGATGACGTCCGAAGGGCAAGAAATTGCCACGACCAATGCGGATCTGGTTGCGGGAAGCAATGTGGTCGATCTAGAAGCGCGCATCGCGCGCAGCGGCGTAAATCTTCTGGAAGTTCACATTTCCAGCGGAAGCGCGGAGCAGGTTCTGGTATCGCGAGCGATCACCGTTCGCAAGCCTCACGTGCTTTATGTGGCGGGAGGCAACGAGACTTCCCGCCCGCTGCTCGATACGTTGAAACAAGGTGACGTCGATGTCGAATCCGCAACTTCGTTTCCCGTGAATCGTCGGGCGCGCGATTGGGATGCAGTGTTGCTCGACAATTATCCCGATCACGAACTTGCCGCGGACGAAGACCTGGCCCTCGAACGATATGTGTATGCGGGCGGCGGATTAATTTTTATTGCCGGCGACAGCAACGCCAAGCTCCCCGAGGAACCCAAAACGCCATTTGAAAAAATGCTTCCTGTGCGTGCCGAGCCGCCCCCGCAAAAGCCCACTGCCGTGGTTCTCGTGCTCGATAAATCGGGGAGCATGAGCGGTCCAAAAATTGAAATGGCCCGCGACGCCGCGCGCGCCAGCATCCGGACGCTGCGTCCCATCGACATGATTGGCGTCATTTCCTTTGACGAAACTTTTAACTGGGTGATTCCGATGGGCCCGGCGGGTTCGCTCGAGGACAAGAGCAACCTCATCAGCCAGATTACGGCAAACGGCGGCACAAAAATTTATCAGGCGGTGGAGTCCGGCTTCGAAGCCATTGTGAACGAAAAGGCCACGCACAAGCACATCATCCTGCTGACGGACGGTGTCTCCACGCCCGGCACGCAGGAAGATTTTCCGAAACTGGAGCGCGACGCGCTCGCGAAGCACGTAACCATATCCACGATTGGCGTGGGCGATTACATCAATCGCGACTTGCTGGACGAACTTGCGCACAAGACAAAAGGCAAATCTCACTTCGTGGAAAATCCCGATTCGATCCCGCAAATCATCAACGCTGAAGTGAAATCCACGGAAGATCTGGCGATTCAGGAACGGCCAGTTCGCGCGGTGCGCGTGCGCCCGGTTGAATTCACGGATGGCATCGATTTTACAAAGGCTCCGCGGCTGGATGGATTTGTTCAGGCGGAGGCGAAAGAAGGATCGGAAGTTATTCTTCGTGTCGATGACAAAAAACCGCTGCTTGTCCGGTGGCGCTATGGTCTTGGCCGCGTGATCGCATTCATGTCTGACGCGAAGAGCCGCTGGGCCGCGCCCTGGGTGCGTTGGGCAGCATTTGGAACGCTGTGGCCGCAAATGGTGCGCGACGTTTCGCACCGGGACCGTACGATTCGCGCCGGCGTGCGTCCGGGAAATCAGGAAGGCGAGGCTATCGTGTTTTACGATGTTCTCGCGAACTCCGATAATCCCGGCGCAGAAACGCTGGATAAAGCGGGGCCGCCGCATATTTTGGTCGAATCGCAGGGCGCGGCTCCGCGAAATATTCCGCTGGAACAAACTGCGCCAGGTCACTATGAGGCGCGTATTCCAGCCGATCAAACCGGCCTGTATCACATCATTTCCGGCAATTCCGAACTCATACTTCCCGACGCGGGTTTCTACAATGAGTCGCAGGAAACAAAACCCCAGGCGGTCAACACGACGATGCTCGGCGAAATCAGCCGCGTTACGGGCGGCGCGATGCATCCGTCCATCGATCAATTATTAAATGACAGAGGAGCAATCGTGCGCGAACGCCAGCCTCTTTGGCCTTACTGGCTGGTGCTCGCTCTACTATTAAATTTCGTGGAAGTCGCGTTGCGCAAAGGTTTTTTCGAGCGGCTTGCAACATGGCTGCGCAGGCATTCGCTGCCAAGCTGGAATCGACAGCCAGTTTAGTAGGACAGGCTTCAGCCTGTCTTCTTTATTTTTGCTGGGCTATCGGAAACTAAAACCAGACAGGCTGAAGCCTGTCCTACTGGAAACCCGCCACGAATCACGATTCACGAATCGCGGCTCAGCGTGGAGTCCAGCTTGGATGCGCGGAAAACAGACCGTCCACAAATCCAATCTGGTAACACAGAAATAATCCGAACGCGATACTCACAAAGCCGGAAGCCATCGCGAGTCCACGATTCAGTTTCGTGAATCGCTGCAGCGAATAGGCGAAGGGTAGTGCAATGGCCGCGGTGATCAGCATCATGCCTGCAACGGTTCCCAATCCAAAAATCAGTAAATAAATAATGGCCCACGTAGGGCGGCTGATTGTGGTGAGAACGAGCAATGCCACGGCTGCCGATCCTGCAAGGCCGTGCACGATTCCGATGACCAG
>DATAPT010000235.1:0-4936 GCA_036265065.1 Candidatus Acidiferrales bacterium
CGCACCTCATCGGCAAGGTGCTCGATATTTCTGCGGATGAAATCTCGACGCGAATTGCGAGTTCGCATTCCTTCGTGTGGATTGCGCGCAAACTGCCGCCGGAAAAAGCGGACCGGATTGCGGCGATGAATCTGCGCGGAATTTATTTTCAGCGCGAGGGCGGCCGGTTTTATCCCAAGCGCGATTTAGCCGCGCACGTGCTGGGTTATGTGGACATCGACGAAAAGGGATTGGGCGGCATCGAATACTCGCTCGACAACAGCATTCGCAGCAAAGCCGGGAAAATGCTGATTCTGGCCGACGCGCATCGCCGCTGGTACGACTCCACGGAGAAGGCTCCCGACACGAATTCGAGCGTCGTGCTCACGCTCGATGAAAAAATTCAGTACATCGCGGAAAAAGAATTGGCGCAGGCCATTCAGGAAACGCACGCCAAGGCCGGAACCGTGATCGTTCAGAATCCCACAACGGGCGAGCTGCTGGCAGTGGCGAACTGGCCCACATTTAATCCGAATGCGGCAAAGGACAGCGCTCCGGAAGCGCGTGTGGATCGCGCCGTAAGTTCGCTGTATGAGCCCGGCTCGGTATTTAAAATTGTGACGCTCTCGGCCGCCATCGATCAGGGAATTACGAATCCCGACGAGGTGATCGATTGCCAGAACGGCGCGATTTACATTGCCGGCCATCGCATTCGCGATCACAAGGCCTACGGGATGCTCACGGTTTCGCAGGTGCTTGCGAACTCGAGCGATGTGGGCGCGATTAAGGTTGGTTTGCGTCTGGGAGCGCCCAAATTTTACGACTATATCCGCGCGTTTGGCTTCGGCCAGCAGACGGGCATCGATCTGCCGGGGGAAAGCCGCGGAAAACTGCGGCGGCTGGAAAATTGGACCCCGGTTTCAGTCGGCTCCATTTCCATGGGGCAGGAAGTGGGCGTGACTCCCATTCAAATGATTTCCGCTGTGTCCGCGATTGCCAATGGCGGACTGATGATCAAGCCGCATGTTGTGCGCGGCTTACAGCGGGGGAATCAGTTGACGGAGCCGGCGGACTCGCAACAAGTGCCGCGCCGCGTCATCAAAGAAACGACGGCCGCATCGCTGCGCCGAATGCTTGAGGGCGTGGTGCTGAACGGGACGGGGAAAAAAGCGCAGCTTGAAGGTTACACCTCGGCGGGAAAAACGGGCACGGCGCAAAAATACGATCCCGAAACGGGCCGCTATTCCACGCATGACCTGATTGCATCGTTCGTAGGATTTGCGCCCATCAATACGCCGGCCCTGACGATCTTTGTGCAGCTGGATTCTCCGGCGGGAGGGCATGAAGGCGGCATGGTGGCCGCGCCCGTGTTCAAACGAGTGGCCCAGCAAGTGCTCGCGTATATGGATGTGCCCAGGGATATTCCTGTTACGGCGGAAACGCTCCGCGCCAGCCGCATGCAGGCCGCGCGCGAAAAAGATGAGAATTTGTCGGATGTCAGTGACTTCGAACCCGTGCAGACATCCACCGCGGGTGCATTTGATGACCCGGGGCCGGCGCCTTCAATTACCGCTCCGTCTGTTTCGGCGCCCACTGTGGAATTCGCTGAAGGCGAAGGAATTCCGGCGCCGCAACTGATTGGGAAGACGGTGAGGGAAGTAACCGAACAATGCCTGAAGCTGGGGCTGACTCCCATGCTGGTTGGAACCGGCGTGGCGACTGCGCAATCTCCCGAACCCGGTGCAATGATTCGCCGCGGGAATCGGATTACCGTACAGTTTGCCCGTTCCGCATCGCTTCTATCGGCGTCGGCGCGGGGAAAAGCAAAATGACCGCGAAGGCAGGTTCCGTGGCGGATAGTAAAGAAAGCGACGCTCGTGTGGTGAAAGCAAAAACAGTTCGAACAACCGTGCGCCTGGCAAAATTATTGCGAGGCATCGAAACGCGTGCTGCGTCCGCGCATGGCGACTTGGAAATTCTGGACATCGCTTACGACAGCAGGCAGGTTACGCCCGGCACTTTATTCGTCGCCATTCATGGAGAAAAAACGGACGGCAATAAATTTGTGGCCGATGCCGTGAATCTCGGAGCCGCGGCGATTTTCAGCGAGCAAGTCAGCCCGGAAGCGCTGCCGCAGGAATTTCCATGGATTCAAGTGGCGGACGCGCGCAAGGCTCTGGCGATTTCCGCGGCGAATTATTACGAGCGTCCCGCCGAAGTTTTAAAGCTGATCGGCGTGACGGGCACGAACGGCAAAACCACAACTTCCTATTTGGTGGATTCGATTCTGCGGGCGGCGGGAAGCGAAGTGGGCCTGCTCGGGACGATCGGTCACCGTCTGGTGCGCGAGCATCTTCCCGCGCCGAACACCACGCCGGAATCGCTCGACCTGCAAAAGTATCTGGCCAGAATTGTTCGCGCGGGTGGAACGCACGCCGTGCTCGAAGCCAGTTCCCACGCGCTGGCCATGGATCGCCTCTGGGGATGTCCACTTGCCGTGGCGATTTTCACGAATCTCACGAGGGATCATCTCGACTACCACAAGACATTTGAAGAATATTTTGCCGCCAAGCGAAAATTGTTTGAAGGCACGGGCGCGGCGGCGCCACGCGTAGCAGTCATCAATCGCGACGATGAATATGGGCAAAGGCTGGCAGGACTCGCCTCGCAAACGTTGACCTATGGACTCGAACCCGGAGCGGAAGTGACCACGCGCAAGCCGTTGCTCACTCTTTCCGGAATTGAATTTACGGCGGAAACTCCAGCGGGAAAAATTGAGATTCGTTCTCCACTCGTCGGGCGTCCCTATGTTTATAACATTCTAGCGGGGGTCGCGACGGCTGTTGCGCTGGGCCTCCCGGCGGAAGTGATAGCCAAGGGCATTGCACAGCTTGCGGCCGTGCCGGGCCGTTTTCAACGGATTGAAGTGGGCCAGCCTTTTCTTGTGGTCGTGGATTTCGCGCACTCGGATGACGCGCTGCGAAATCTGCTGGCCACGGCGCGAGAACTTAATACAACTGGCCGCATTATCACGCTCTTTGGATGCGGCGGCGATCGAGATCGCACCAAGCGCCCGCTGATGGGAGAAGTTGCGGGGCGCGCGAGCGACATTGTCGTGCTGACCTCGGATAATCCTCGCAGCGAAGATCCGCTTCTGATCATTAATGACGTAATCGTTGGAGCGCAGCGCACCAAAGCGAAACTGCTGATTGAGCCGGACCGCCAGAAAGCAATCGAAAAGGCGCTGGACGAAGCGCGGGCCGGAGACATCGTTCTCCTTGCCGGCAAGGGCCATGAAACTTACCAGATCTTGCGCGACCGAACGATTGAGTTCGATGACAGCGCCGTGGCGCAACGCATTCTTGGCAAACGTGGATACGGGGATTAGTGGGTAAGTAGGACGTTTGTAGGGGCACGGCGAGCCGTTCACGGAGAACGTTCGCGGTGAACCGTGCCCCTATGGGCGCAGGATGCGCGGCACGGGAATTGCTCTTTATTCGTAAGGGACGCTGAACCAAGGGTGAAACTAAAACAGTGAAACCCAGCCCCTTGAGGACGCTATGCGGTGGACGGTTGAAGAAGTGGCTCGCGCTCTGGGAGTTACGCCGCCCGGAGGCGTCGCCCCCCTGGCCCGGTTGGCCGGTGTCTCGATTAATTCTCGCACCGTGGCTCGCGATGAGCTTTTCATTGCGATACACGGACCGCGTCATGACGGACACACCTACGTTGCCGAAGCTCTCGCTGCCGGCGCGCTGGCGTGCGTCGTGGCGCAGGATCGCATGCCTCAATATGCGGAGCCCATCCGCGCAAAACTCCTCGGCGTTCCTGACACGCTCCTCGCGCTCCAGAATCTCGCGCAAAGTGTTCGAACGCAATGGGGGCGGCGCGTGGCAGCCGTCACGGGATCGGCCGGAAAAACCACAACAAAAGAAATTCTGGCGGCATTGCTTGCGGCGCGGTTCCGCGTGCTGAAGTCGGAAGGCAATCTGAACAATGAGTTCGGGCTGCCGCTGCAACTGCTGCGTCTGGAAGAAACGGATGAAGCAGCGGTTGTGGAACTGGGAATGTCCCACACCGGCGAACTGAAACGACTGGCGGAGATTGCGCGGCCGGATGTGGGCGTCGTGACTTGTGTCGCGCCAGTGCATTTGGAATTTTTTGCTTCGGTGGATGAAATCGCGCTGGCCAAGCGGGAATTGATTGAAGGGCTCATCGGGCGCGAAAGTGTGTCGGTTCTAAATGCGGATGATGCGCGCGTGGCCGGGTTCGCAAAAGTTGCGCCGGGACGAATCGTCACCTACGGGGTGAATGAACCTGCCGATTTCCGGGTCGAAAATATTCAGGATCGAGGGCTTGCCGGCACCGAATTCGATTTTATTTCCGCGTCGGGCCGTGCACGGTTGCGTTTGCCTCTCGCCGGCCGCCACAACATTTCAAATGCGCTTGGCGCTCTCGCGGCGGCCAGCGTGTGGGGAATTGGCGCGGCGGAGGCCGGCGAAGTATTTCCGAAACTGGAAGCCACGGGGATGCGCGGGCGCATTCTGCACTACGAGGCTGGCTTTACGGTGATCAACGATTGCTACAACTCGAACCCACTCGCCTTGCGGGCGATGATCGAATTGCTGACGAGCACGCCAGCGGAAGGCCGCCACATTCTTGCGGCGGGAGAAATGCTTGAGCTTGGCGGCGGTTCCGCGGAACTGCATCGCGAAGCCGGGCACGCGGCGGCCGCGACCGGAAAACTTTCGTGGATCATCGGCGTGCGCGGCGATGCGGAAAGTTTTGTGCGCGGCGCGATCGAAGCAGGGCATCCGGCGGCGCAGGCAAAATTTTGCGCGTCCTCGGAAGAAGCTGGTGAGTTTGTTCAAAAATTAATGAAGCGGGGAGACCTCTTGCTGGTGAAAGGTTCGCGCGGCGTAAAGATGGAACGCATTGTGGAAGCGCTCGATTCGCAATT
>DATAPT010000236.1:0-4995 GCA_036265065.1 Candidatus Acidiferrales bacterium
AGCGACGAGCATCATGAATCCGCGAAAATGTTCGATTCCCTGCTTGAGCGACGTCAGTGCTTCACTGTGTGACGCGCTCAGATAGAGGCATGCCGGGTCCGGCGTTACGTCGAATGCCTGCTGGCTCAAACCAAAATAAGAAAGTAAATTCGCGCCTTCTGTTTTTTCCGTGCTTGTGCTCTGGGAATCGGGCAACGGAAACATATCCATTTCATCAGCAGCCATTGGCTCCGCAATATTTGTTTCCACCGCGGTTACAGAAGCCTTCCCTTCTTCCATCTGCGTACCGGGCACCCTTTCCTTTTCGGCTTCACTTGCGCTTTGCTCTTTTAGTTCAAGCAGGCCGTAAGCGGACAGGGGCGAAACCTCGCTATCCGGAATCGCCGGTCGTGTGGGAGGCTCGGAAAACGCGGATATTTCAGCAAGTGAAATCGGGTCCAGGCTCACAAACGGAAAAGACGGAGAGTTCATTTTCACCTCATCTGAAATTTTTGAAGCTGGCATCTCTGTTGGAATCTCGGAAGGTTCCGGGAGCTTGATGGCGACCATTTCCGGCGCTTCTATATTCACTGGTTCGCAAGGCGCTGCTTCGATCTTTCTTTTTACAAGGACTGCGGAAGACTCAACCGGCGCGATCCTTCGCAACATTTGTTCTGTTTTAGAATTCACAGAGTTTTGGCGGCGCGATCGAACCGCCGGAGCATATAAAGTGTGGGAAACCTTAGCCTCCATTTTTCTATTTCTAACCGAGATGACCAGCAGCCCGAAAAGCAGCATGCAGGATCCGTAGGCGATGTTGGTTTCCATTCCTGTATTCAGCCAGTGCATAGTTTGCCTCTTCAATTGCTTCCTGCCGCTAATCTCTATTCGAAGGACTTGGGTGATTCCTACTAGTTCGCTTTCTATCCTGCGATCCACCGACTTGCCGGAAGATCCTTGGCTGAGACCTGTCTGATTGCATTTCAATCTTAAACAAGCCTCCAAAAATGACCGATAGTCGACTGGCATCATATTTTCTGTACCCAGGGTACTGGAACCGGGTTCCCATAACGGTAAATCCTTTGTAATCAGTAGCTTGATTTTCAAATGGGTGATAACTCTTTTGTTAATATACTGACTTATATCCACACGCTGCTTCAGGCATCAATTACTCGCTTCAGCGCACGTGTCCACCTCGCTCTGATTCCGTCTCATTCAGGTCGACGTGTTCGGACAGGCCCGGCGGCGGGACAGACCCGGTGCATGTGCTAGAATCTTGCACTTGAGTCCAAAGGGTCGAGAACCGCAATGAAAATTAGCAAGGAAGATGTTTTAAAAGTGGCGACTCTGGCCAATCTGGAGTTGTCCGACGCAGAAGTCGACACATACCGCAGCCACCTCGACGATATTCTCACTTACATTGATAAGTTGAACGAGCTGGATACCTCGGGTGTCGAACCGCTAACCCAGATAGTGGCAGCGGCGGAAGATGATTCAGCGCTGCGTGAAGACATCATCGTGCGCGCGGACATTATTACGGAAGTTTTGCAGGGCGCGCCCGATCCCGAGGCGCCTTATTTCCGGGTTCCCAGGGTGATCGAAAAGTGAGCGCCCCTACTACATGGACTATCCCCGAAGTTCGCGCAGCGCTTGAGGCGCGTAAAATTTCCGCCCGCGAATTGGTGAAGGATTTCTACGGGCGCATTGAACAGCGCAATCCCGAGCTGAATATTTTCCTTGCCCTGTCTCCTGAACGCGCCTATGCCCAAGCGGACAAGATTGACGCCGCCATCGCCGCCGGTGATTCCCTGCCCGTGCTGGCCGGGGTTCCGGTAGCAATAAAAGACGTGATCAGTACGCGAGGCATTCCTACAACTTGCGGCTCCCGCATCCTGGCAGGTTATAAGCCCGCCTATGATGCAACCGCCGTAACGCTCCTGGAACGCGCAGGCGCCGTTGTGCTTGGAAAAACGAATTGCGATGAATTTGCCATGGGCAGTTCGAACGAAAACTCCGCGTACGGTCCAGTCCGCAACCCTGTTGCGACCGATCATGTTCCCGGCGGTTCGAGCGGAGGCTCGGCGGCAGCCGTGGCCGCCGACCTGGCCGTAGCTTCGCTGGGCACGGATACGGGCGGTTCCATTCGCCAACCCGGATCGTTTTGCGGAGTTCCGGCGCTAAATCCGAGCTATGGACGCGTCTCCCGCTTCGGCCTGATTGCGTATGCTTCATCGCTCGATCGTATCGGGCCGTTTGCCCATACTGTGCGCGATACCGCTACGGTCATGTCCGTTATCGCGGGGCGTGATCCGCTCGACGCCACTTCGGCCTCCATTCCGGTTCCGGATTACGCTGCAGGTCTCGGCCGCCCGCTTCATGGCCTCCGCATTGGCATCCCTGACGATTATTTTGGCGAAGGGATTGATCCGGATGTTCGAAAGCAGGTTGAGGCTGGCATTGCATTGCTCGAAAAGCTGGGTTGCCGCCGCGTCTCCATCCGCATGCCGAACACGGAATATGCCGTCGCGGCCTATTACATTATCGCCACGGCTGAAGCGAGTTCCAACCTCGCGCGTTACGATGGAGTGCGTTACGGCCCGCGCGTTTCGGGCTCAACTTTGACTGAAATGTACCAAAAAACGCGAGGCCGCGGCTTCGGCGCGGAAGTGAAGCGCCGCATCGTCCTTGGCACATATGTGCTTTCCGCCGGATATTACGACGCCTACTATTTGAAGGGGCAAAAAGTTCGCGCTCTGATCGCCAGAGATTTCCGGGATGCCTTCGAAAAGGTTGACGCCATCGTGACGCCAACATCTCCTCTCCCGGCCTTCCGCATTGGAGAGCGAACTTCTAACCCCTTGCAAATGTATCTAGCCGACATTTACACAGTTACCGGTTCGCTGGCGGGAGTGCCCGGCATTTCCGTTCCCTCCGGTAAAACGCCTTCCGGCCTTCCAGTAGGATTGCAGATTTACGGCCCGGCATTCGACGAAGACCGTGTCCTGCACATGGCCCATGCGTTTGAACAAGCGGGCGGAAGCATGCTGTAGCGCCAACCTTCAGGTTGGCATGACTCCGAAACTAAACAAAATTACGTAGACTTGTACAAAAAACTGGACACTTTGCACGTTCAGGAATTCATTTTCTTTTCTTTCTCCTTTCATCCGCCCTTTACTATCTTCGATAATGCTTTTCTTTCCAGCAATTTGCCAATACCAAGCATTGCCAAGAAACTGCTATTCAACAAACGGCAGAATGATTGCTCGGAAAATAACCAGTGATCGACTTTGGATCTGGCTCCAGCTTTTCTAAACGTTTGCGGGAATCGTAAAAGGACGGCAGGAAAATGATCACAGTAAAGTCCAATCAAAAGACTTTTACCGAAGACGAGATTTCCCATCTCACCGGGATCTGCTCGGAACATCTACGTTCTTTGGCCCGCAGCAAACATCTGGGGTCGATTGTGCGTGCCGCGGGAGCCGTCGGAGGCTAGGCAGAGCGCCTGCTCTTCACTCACACCGATCTAAGCGTGCTCACAGCTCTATTTTCTCGCTGCGAACACTAGACAGTGCCTCCTTTCTCTAAGTTATTTCAATCTCAACCGTTTCAAAATTCACATGATGGCGCATTCCTGACCGCTCGGCTTGCTCCTTGAGTGGACGAAGATTCATGGCGGATCGTAGCTTCGACCACGGCATATGCGGCCTTACATGTTGCGGAAAAAATCGACCGGGATCTAGTAGCACAGGCACTCTTGCCTGTGCGGTTTTTGCTGGAGTTAACAAAAACGCAAAGGCAAGAGTGCCTCCCTTTTTACATTCCTCACAACCGCTCTGAACCCTGCCTCACCCAAGCGTTGCATGCCGCGCGATGCGGCGTTATCCTCACATAAGGTAACCGGCCGGTAGTGGACTAAAATGAAGCGGATCCAGGCGCAGATCGCAATCATCCTCGCGGCGCTGCTTGCTGTGCTGCTCAGCCTCTCGGGCAATTTTGCCTACGCCACAAATCCGGGCCAACAAGGCACAGATGCAAAATCCTCCGCCTCCCAATCGCAAATCCCCGCTTCGCTCCCAAAAGGTAAAAAAATAATTTTGAAGGATGGCACGTACCAACTGGCGCGCGAATACTCGATCGAGGGAGATCGCGTGCGTTACTGGAGCGTGGAAAGTTCGCAATGGGAGGAAATTCCCGCAACCCTCGTGGATTGGGATGCTACGCACAAATCCGAAGCAGAACAGGCTGCACGCGACGCCGAACTGAAAGCCAAGATCCGGGCATCTACCTTGGCTCAGCAAACCAAGGATATTGACGTCGACCGCAGCCTGGAAATCAAACCGGGAATCTTTCTGCCCGATGGAGTCGGCTTGTACGCACTCGACCGCAACAATAATATTCGTGAAATGAAACAGAGCACAGCGGAGGTGAAACGGTCAACAGGGCGCGAAGTGGGAAAAATCCTGAGCGGCGTGCAATTGATTCCCAGTAAAGCCACGATGGATATTCCGGGCGAGCGCGCCGCTATTCGCATTACGACGGCCGAACCCGAATTTTTCATGCGCACGGTGGACCGGCGTGAGCCTCGTTTCCGTTTGCTGCGCGCCGAAGTCAAGGGGGGGCATCGCCTGATCGACACTATCAGCATTCGGTTCACGGGCGAAGAGAAACACAATGCCACCGACATCGAGATTCAAACATGGATTCCCGCCACCGGCGTCTACCGCTATACGGTCGATGAGCGACTCGAACCAGGCGAATACGCTTTCGTGGAAATGACGGCGGACGGCATAAGCGGTTACGTCTGGGACTTTGGAGTGGACGCATCTGGAACGAAATCGAAATAAAATCGAGCAGCGGGACAGAGCTAAAATTCATGGAGCGCTGATTTCAGGATACGTTCTTCTTGGGCTCCAGGACCACGGTCGCCGGCAATTCGCTCAACAGAGCGACCAATTCGGCGATTCGGAAGGGCTTTTGCAGGAATTTGCCGGTCTCCACCCCGCCTTGATCTCCGAT
>DATAPT010000237.1:0-5056 GCA_036265065.1 Candidatus Acidiferrales bacterium
CTTCAGCCTATGCGGTCTTACGCCGGCAAGGTTGAACCTTACTTGAAGCGCCCTACGCGGTGCAATGCCCAACGTCGCACAGGTTGAAGCCTATGCCACTGGTGCATGTTCTTTAGATTCAGTTATTCGCACAACACGAATCCGCCGGAAAGGCGCCCCGACTGGCGCGATCTCCGGTACAATCCGGGTTAGATTTCACTTGAATGCGCTCCGCCCGCACGCCCTGAATTCACCGCAACTTTTTGACAGGGCACGGGTTCTATAGATCGTGGAGGCCATGGCAAGGACCGACGTCCAATTGATGCTGGACGTAAAAGCCGGAGACGAGCAGTCCTTCGAGCTTTTACTCCGCAAGTACAGGACCCCTCTCGTCAATTTCCTTTACAGGATGGTCCGAAATACTGCGGTGGCGGAGGACCTCGCCCAGGAAGTGTTTCTTCGCGTTTACCGCGCTCGAGGGGAATACGCCCCCAGCGCGAAGTTCACCACCTGGATGTTCCGCATCGCCACGAACCTGGCGCTCAACTCCGTGCGCGATAATCGACATCGCCAGATGGAAATTTCCATCGACCAGACAATGGATACGGGCGAGGACGAACAGCCGCCAATGGAAATTCCGGATCGCGCTCCAACCGTGGAGCAGGAACTTGTGGCGCGCAGCCGCGCGGAAATGATCATGAAAGCGATTCACACTTTGCCGGAAAAACAGCGCGCTGCCGTGCTGCTGCACAAATATCAGGAAATGGATTATGACGAGATCGCCCGTGTTCTGGAATGCTCCGAGAGCGCGTTAAAATCGTTATTGTTCAGAGCGTACGAATCGTTGCGCACGGAACTCGCGCCGCTCGTGAATACATCAGCAAGAGTTTGAAAATGTTTCGCAAGGGAAGT
This sequence comes from Candidatus Acidiferrales bacterium, assembly GCA_036265065.1. Classification (GTDB taxonomy): domain Bacteria; phylum Acidobacteriota; class Terriglobia; order Acidiferrales; family UBA7541; genus Palsa-360. The sequence continues at coordinate 892 of DATAPT010000237.1, forward strand.
GAGGGCCAAATGTTCGGTACTACACATCACGACAAGAGCAGCGGCAAAACATGCGCCGCGATGGAAAGCAAATTAATTGAATACCTGGACGGGCGCGCCCGCCCCGCAGAGCGCCGCGACGTCGAAGAACACCTGTCCGCCTGCGCATCGTGCAAGACGCGCGCCGAGGAATTTCGCGCCCTCTGGACCTCGCTGGATGATCTTCCGGAAATCATGCCGTCGCGCGAATTCGATGCTTCATTGCGCGCGCGCATCGCCGCTGAACCCGTGCGCCGAAATTTCTGGGACTGGATGCCATCCGCGCGTTTTGCCTTTGCGATTACAGCGCTCGTGGTTCTCTCCGTTTGGCTTTCTTCCGCCCCCCGAGTGGTGAAGACTTCGACGGAATTGAGCCCGGCAGTTCAGGCAAATAAAATTTCCACGGAAAGTGATTTTGGAATGATTCAGAATTTGCCGGAGCTTGAGAATTACGATGTGATTTCCAAATTTGACGCGCTTTCCGAGCTTCCCGGTTCCACGGCTGTTTCCACCGAGGATTTGAAAAAAGAAACCAGGTAATGAAGCGACGATTCCAATTCGCGTTTGTTCTGGCGGCTTATCTGGCTTCCGGGCTCTTTTGCGGCGCTGTGTCTGCGCAAAGATCGAATGCGGCTGCTCAGCAGGAAGGAAAGCCAGAGCAGCAGCCTGCGCCGCGATTGCGTCTGCGCCCTAGACTTCCCAATGCGATTCCTCCCGCGCCCAATGCGAACAAGTTGCCTCCAAAGGCCATCGAGCGGCTTCAGGATATGACTCCGCAACGGCAGGAACAATTTTTCCGCAACAATCAGCGGTTTCAGAGTTTGCCGCCGCAGCGGCAGGCGCAAATTCGCCAGCGTATGGAGGCCTGGAACCGCTTGACGCCGGAGCAGCAGCAGGCTTTACGCGAAAGACAAAACATCTGGGAGCAGATGACGCCCGAACAACAGAGAAGCGTGCGCCAGTCGCTGCTTCCTCGCTGGCAGCAAATGCCACCTGTACGCCGCCAGGCGATTCTGCAGCGGTTGCACTCGCTTCGCAACATGACGGAACCTGAACGCCAGTCCAAGCTCAACGATCCCGCGTTCACAGAAGGATTAAATCCCGAAGATCGCGAAATGCTGGGTCAACTCGCCCACTTGCACGTAGGAATGGCGCCCGATCCGCCCGGAATGTAGAAAATTTCTGCACTATTTTTGTGCAATTTCTCCAGAAAAAATATTTTCGCCCTTCATTTCCACCTGGAATTTGCCTAAGAGTAACTCTTACGAAACAATATCTCCCCGCTGTACCGGCAAGTGCTCTTCTAATACTAGCCGTGTTCAAGGTCGCTTACCCAACCTGTAGTGGTTTTAAAAATTTCCACCACAATTCCACCTGATATCCACAATTAAATTTTCGATACAACAGATTTTTACTTGACAAGTTTTCGTTACTGACTAGAATCGTGGCACAAAGTGGGAAGAAGTGGTGGCAAGTGAAAAGCGGTGGCGAAGTGGATGTGGCTTCAAGCTCTAAAGGGGACTAGTTATGAGGAGCGAACGCTCGATCGTGTCTTTGGGCAGACGACTACATGCTAAGGGGAAACATACCGGCAAGAGTGGACGAGAAGGGGCGCCTCAAAATTCCCGCGGCCTTTCTGGAAGAGCTCAAGGGATATGGCGAGCAGTTCTACGTCACGAGCGAAACCGGTGATTATGCACGGATCTTCCCGATGAAAGTCTGGGAAGAGTTGGAGAGCAAGCTGGCAAGGCTTTCTTCGCATAACCAGACCAAGCAGAAGTTTCTGACCTGGACGAACTATTACGGACAAGCAGTGGAAGTAGATAGTCAGGGAAGGGTCCTGATCCCCCCGGTACTTCGGGAAGCGGCGCAGATGAAGGGCGACGTGGACGTGATGGGGCACCTGACGTATCTGGAAGTCTGGAATCACAGCCGGTCACTTGAGAATTTGAAGAAGAGCCCAATCACGGACGAAGACTTGAAGATTTTGGACGAACTGGGCATCTAGTTTGAGCATTCAGCACAAGCCAGTACTCGTCGAAGAGACGATGGAATGGCTGGCGATCAAGCCCGATGGGTTGTATGTAGATGCAACTGTTGGACTTGGCGGCCATTCGGTTGAGATTCTGCGCCGGCTCGGAGCTGGCGGGCGGTTGGTGGGGCTTGACCGCGACACGCAGGCACTGGAAATAGCGCGCGGCAGGCTGTCGGAGTTCGGGGATAAGGTGACTTTGGTGCACGCCAATTTTTCGCAAATCGGCGAGGTTTTTGAGGAGCGGGGGCTCCCACCCGCGGATGGCGTGCTGGCCGATCTGGGCGTTTCGAGCATGCAGCTGGATCTGGGCGAGCGCGGCTTTTCTTTTCGCGCACAAGGCCCGCTCGACATGCGCATGGATCGCGAAACCGAAGAAACGGCTTCAGATATTGTGAACATGGCGGGAGAAAAAGAACTCGCCGACCTGCTCTACCAATTAGGGGAAGAGCGGGATTCACGCAGAATCGCCAGGACGATCGTTCGAGCGCGTCCCATACGGGACACCGAACACCTGGCAACGGTTGTGGCAGGGGCCCGAAGCGTACGGGGAAGGCAGAAGCTGCATCCCGCGACAAAAACGTTTCTGGCGCTGCGGATTGCGGTGAATCGAGAGATGGAGGAACTCGGGCAGTTTCTTTCTAGGGTTCCTGCCACACTATCTCAGGGAGGCCGATGGGTGATACTCAGCTATCACTCGCTGGAGGACCGTCCCGTTAAGCAATGTTTTCAGCGGCTCGCACACGAGGGCGTGCTGGAAATACTCACCAAGAAAGTGATTCAAGCTTCGGACGCGGAGATTGCGGCTAACCCGCGGGCGCGCAGTGTGAAAATGCGCGTTGCCGAAAAGTCAGGCCCCGACCAGCACGGGACGCCGCAAGAGGAAGAGTGGCTGCAATGAGTGAGTTTTACACCGTAAAAAATATCGACAATTCCAGGGTGGTACGCAACATTGCGCCAAATCACATGCGCGAATGCGTGCGCGTAGTTTCGTTGGGCGCGCTGATCGCGCTGGGCGCTTTTCTGTATGCGTGGCAGCATTTTGAAACGATCCAGCTCCGCTATCAGCTTGAGTCGCTGCGCAGCGAGCGCGCGCAAGCTACGGAACTGAATCAGGAACTGAAATTGGAAGTTGCTGGATTGCGCGCGCCGGAACGCATCGACATGATTGCGCGACGCCAGCTTGGCTTGACTGCCCCCGTGCCTGGACAGGTGGCTCCGATCGATCAACCGCCGAACGCTGTGATGGCGGAAGCGCGCCCGGCAAGCACGCAGGCTGCACTTCAGTAAACTTCTTATAGCGGCGAAGTGAACCGCCGCCCCCGGCCAAAAAGATTTTGGAAAGGTGAGCCGGAGCCGCCGGCCAGACGGACGTGCTCATCCCTCACGACTGTACGGCTTGGAGTTTCCGGCGAAAATATGGATCTTCGCAGTCCCCGGACCCGGATCATTCTCGTAGCGGCCCTCGTCGCACTATGGACAGGGGCCGTATTTAGCCGCCTCGCTTACCTGCAACTTTTTCGCTACAGCGAATATTATTCCCGCGCGCAACATCAGCAGCGGCTCATCGTGGATGTGGGCGCGAGCCGCGCCGAAATTTTTGATCGCAACATGAATCCCCTGGCGATGAGCGTGCCGGTTGATTCCGCGTTCGCCGTGCCTTCGGAAATTGCCGACCCGGACATGGTGGCGCACCTCATCGGCAAGGTGCTCGATATTTCTGCGGATGAAATCTCGACGCGAATTGCGAGTTCGCATTCCTTCGTGTGGATTGCGCGCAAACTGCCGCCGGAAAAAGCGGAGAGAATCGCGGCGATGAATTTGCGCGGAATTTATTTTCAACGCGAAGGCGGTCGCTTTTATCCCAAGCGCGATCTCGCCGCGCACGTACTGGGCTACGTGGACATCGACGAAAAGGGATTAGGCGGCATCGAATATTCGCTCGACAACAGCATTCGCAGCAAGGCTGGAAAAATGCTGATTCTGGCCGACGCGCACCGCCGCTGGTACGACTCAACGGAAAAAGCTCCGGACACGAATTCGAGCGTGGTGCTCACGCTCGATGAAAAAATTCAGTACATTGCGGAAAAAGAATTGGCGCAGGCCATTTCGGAA
>DATAPT010000238.1:0-7228 GCA_036265065.1 Candidatus Acidiferrales bacterium
GGAATACGAAGCCGTTTACGGCGCCGGTCAGCGCCGGTCGAGCCCTCAGTTTTCCGTTTTTTTCCGCGCTCACGTTGCGCTTCCGAAAGGGTTACCCTGGCGGGAGCCTATGCGCGAGGAGTTTTCCTCTTCCGCAGCTGCGCCGGCGGCAACCGGAAGCACCAGCCGATTCGGGATCAGCGTAAAAAAAGCATTGGGCGGCGCGGTGGTGCGCAACCGCATCAAGCGGCGCATCCGCGAAATTTTGCGGCGCAACAGGACGGAGATTCCTACGGGATGGGACATCGTCATACATCCGCGCAGTTCCGTGGCGAAGGCGGCGTACGCGTCGCTGGAGACGGAACTGGTGCGCCTGCTGCGTGGCATCCGAGCCACGCCGCCGAAGGCATGAGTGTTTTTGCGCGCGTGTTGCTTTTTCTGGTGCGCGTGTACCAGGCATTTTTTTCGGCGCTGATGCCGAGCGCCTGCAAATTTTATCCGTCATGCTCGCATTACGCCGAGGAGGCTGTGGCTGTTCATGGCGCGCGGCGCGGATCGTGGCTGGCGCTGTGGCGCATCGGGCGATGCCATCCGTTTTCGCGCGGCGGCGTGGATCTGGTTCCGGATTCCAGTAGGACAGGCTTCAGCCTGTCTGGTTTTGATTTGGGTTTAGGTGCAGCGGAAAGCAGACAGGCTGAAGCCTGTCCTACTAAAGAAGAGGTCCATTCTTGAGCGAGCGCAAGGAAATGTCGACGGAGATGCGTTCGCTGCTGGCGGCCGTGTTGTGTTTGATCGTGATCGCCGGCTGGTCGATGATCTACAAGCCGCCGCAACCGCCTGCGGCTCCCGCGAAGCCCGCCACTTCAACTGCATATCCTGCAACGCCTGCTCCGGGATATTCTCCTTCATCTCCAGCGAGCGTGGGCAAGGCGCCCGCTTCCGCAGCGCCTGTATCGATGCACGCCGCTACCGCGGAAAATTCCGTGGTGATCGAAAGCGATTTGTATCGCGTGGAAATTTCCAATCGCGGTGGCGTGGTGCGCAGCTGGCAGCTCAAAAAATTTACGGACGATAACAAGCCGCCGCGCACGCTCGACCTTGTTCATCCGGCAGCCGCGCAGCAATCCGGCAGCTGGCCGTTCGCCCTGGCGCTCGACGACGCGCAGCAGGAAGCCGCCGTGAATGGCGCGCTGTTTGAGATTACTTCGTCGAATGAGCCGGTTACCGCCACCGTAATGAAAGCTCCAGCTGACATCACCATGAAGTGGAGCGACGGCCATCTGGATGTCACCAAGGAACTGAAATTTAATGACAGCTATATCGTCGAAGTGAAAACCACGGCGACGCTGGACGGCGCGCCGCTGCATCCGAGCCTGATTTGGCCCGGAGGTTTTGGCGACATTACGGCGTATCGTGCCGCCGCGCAGACGCAGATTTTTACGAGCACGGGCGGGAAGTTCAACACGCTGGCCGCAAAGAATCTTGGCAAGCCGGGGCAAACGACGTCGCGCGCCGCGGTAGCTGGAACATTTGATTTTGCGGGGATTGAAGATCTTTATTTCGCTGCGGCATTTATCCCGCCGTTTAACGCGCGCGGCGAACTGGCCGATGTTCCGCTGTCGGTAACCGGCTGGACATTTCCGCACGAAACTACCGTCGATGGAAAAACCGAAACGGAAATTGTTCCACAGGTGGCCGTCGGAGTTGCCGCGCCGGGGCCGCTCGACTTACGTGTTTATGCGGGTCCCAAAAGTATTGACGGTCTAAAGGCCACACGGCCGCCGCTGAATAGCCTGGTGCAATTTGGCTGGTGGGGCTTTATTGCCGAGCCGCTGTTTTATTCTCTGATGTGGCTGCACAAGTACGTGAGCAACTACGGCTGGGCGATTGTGCTGATCACCATTGGCATCAACATGGTGATGTTCCCGCTGAAAGTGAAGAGCATGCGCGCGATGCAGAAAATGCAGAAGGTCGCGCCGGAAGTGAAAGCGATTCAGGAAAAATATAAAAAGTATTCGATGCGTGATCCGCGCAAGGCCGAGATGAACAAGGAAGTCATGGCCGTTTACTCGCGCGAGGGCATCAACCCGCTGGGCAGCTGCTGGCCGACGCTGATTCAAATGCCGATCTGGTTCGGGTTGTACCGCATGCTGGCCAATACGATTGAGCTGCGCCACACGCCGTGGTTCGGCTGGATCCACGATCTATCCGCGCACGATCCGTATTTTATTTTGCCCGTGGTCATGGCCATCTCGATGTATTTCATGCAGAAGATGACGCCCACGCCCGGTATGGATCCCGCGCAGGCCAAAATGATGGCGATTACTCCGCTGATATTTGGCGGAATGTTTGCCCTTTATCCTAGCGGCTTGTCGGTGTATATACTGACGAGCAACGTTGTTGGTATCGGCCAGCAGTGGTACCTCTATCGCACGTCGCCGCCCCCGCCCAAGCCGTCGAGGGGCCCCGGCAAGAAGAAGTAGCTATCGAAGTCCAAAACAGAGGGAAACAATTTTGGCCACCGCGCCTCGTCCGAACCTGATTGTAGATGGGAAATTAAATCACGCCGCAATCACGACGGAATTGCGGCGGTGCCTCGACACGCTTCTTCAAAAAAGCCGTTTTCAATTGACGTATGAAATCAAAGCCACCGCGCCAGCTGCTTCAAGAGAGCTGGAAAATCCAGAAATTGTGGTTGAGTTTAAAGGCAAAGATCAAGCGCTGCTGCTGGAGCAAAACGCGGAACTGCTTCTCGCGCTCGAACATATTTCCCTGCGCTGGCTGTGGCTTGATCCCCAGTTTTACGGGCGCATACGATTTGATTCCGCGGGATATCGCGGCATTCGGATCGAGGAATTAAAACTTTCGGCGCGAGTTGCCGCCGGCCGCGTTCGCGAAACGCACGCTCCGTTCCGTTTTAACGCGATGTCATCGCGCGAACGGCGCATCCTGCATCTCGTGTTAAAAGAGGAATCCGGCGTTCGCAGCGAAAGCGAAGGAACGGGCGAAGACCGGCACCTCGTGGTTTATCCCGCGGATTAATTCATCTAATAATTCAGGCGGAATGTCTATTCCGGTTCTCTAAATCCGTGGGATATGACTTTTCCTGCCGCATCGAAAATAATCTGAAACGTAAATCCTGACGCCCTCGCTCGAATCCCGGAAACTCGCATAGGTGCCTGCGGTGGGTCGGTTAGTTCAGGCGCATTTTCCCTGAAAAATCGCACGTCGGAAATCTCGACAACCGTTTCCCCGCTGCTCGTTTGTCTCATGTGCCACACAGGGAATCGCGCGAACCAGAGATAAACTTGCACGTCGTGCAACTTTTTTGCTTGCTCGATGAAATCGTTTGGAGGCGCATCCGCGTAGAGCTGAGTTTTCTCCACGCTTCCGCTTGGCTCGTGAAAAGTGGTGCGCCACACGCCTTGCGGAGTACTGACCAGGCCCACCCAATGGGTTAGAGTTGGCGGCAGCGGAAGGGCCGCGAGCTTCTCCACCTGCAAATGCTGCGCGGCGGCGAATTGTTCCACATCCGCAAGCGCTTTGTGATGCTGGGCGGTAGCCAATCCGATGTAGACGCACAATCCGGCTAAACCTGCGCGACACCAATTTGCGCGGGTCCACCCAAAACCCACGCCTTGAGCGGACGGCAAGTAAAGAATGGCTGCGAAAATCGCGCTGACTACGGCTACAACTGGAAGTGAAAATCCATACCCCGTCGCGTTCGCGAACATATAGGTTCCGAACGCCCCCACTGTGAGTAAGGCCCAAACAGATAGGGCGCGACGTTTGAATTGTTGCGGGACGCGATAACACCATGCCGCAAGCTGCGGCACGAGCGCGATCGAAGTCACTGTCAAATCCAGAATAAAAATCAGGTCCCAGGCAGGTCGCGAATATTGCACTGGGCTCCAAACCATCGTCCCAAAGGTGGTGACCAGATCGAGAAATATGTGTGAAGCAAGCCCCACCGCGTAGATTCCGAATAAAAATAAAAAAGGCGGTGATTTCCACTTGAGCAGTCTACTGAGCGGTATTGAAATTGCCGTTAGCAGGAATGCCCATAAGGGCATCAGGACAAGGGAATGCGTGATGTTGCGGTGCCACTCCATGATGGAGAGTGGATTGTGCGCCAGGGGGCCGGCAAATACGTCGATGTCCGGAAACATGGCGCCCAGGGCGCACGCGGCAATTGCGACCCTTGCCGTGGGTGAACTTAAGGCTTCTTGAATTTCGCCGGCACGGGGGCGAGTGGCAGGAACATCAGGACCGGCGAACAATGCCTTTCCTAGTAGCGCACCCACAATTCCATGTGTGATTGTGTCCATGTGGCTGGATGTTTAGCAATTTCGGAAACAGATTATAGACGTGCGCCGAGGCTTTCAGTTTCGTTATTGACCGACCCGGATCGGGATTGTCAGCGGCTTTGTGGATTCGGAAGCGGCCAGCATGTGGCATTGTCCGTCAAATATTCCGCCCGGTTCGATCACAAGACATGGAGAGTGGACTTCGCCTGTAACAACGCCCTTGGCCTGGATTTCCACACGGCCCTTCGCAAAAATCACGCCATCGAATTTTCCGGCAATTACCACGTGATTCCCTTCAATTTGCCCTTCGACGCGGGCGCCTTCGCCGAGAATCAGACTATGATTGGAAATCACGTTTCCCTTTACGTGGGCGTCAATGCGAAATACGCCGGTGGCCTCCAGGGTTCCTTCAAAGCGGACGCCCTTGTCGAGGAAGCCGGTAAATTCGTGCTGTTCCTTATCTTTATCACGTCCTTTTGAACGCCATTGCATGCGCAGCCCCCTGAGGGAGAGAGGATATTTTTGGGAAGACTATTGTAGCTTGAAACCACAAAATACGGTTGTAAGGAAATCGCTGCCCTGTGACTTAGCAGACAATTCCCACTGTGTGTTGTGGAAAAGGAATTCCCCACATACTACAAAAGTAATATTAATTCATCAGTCGTTCATACAGGGAATTCAATTGTTCCTCGTCATAAAATTCCAGGCTTAATTGACCGGGACGTCCTTTTGCGGGCATAAGCAGAGTCACACGCGTTCCGATATGTTTTTGCAACTCGTCGACGGCCGCCAAACGATTCGGATCCTGTACTACAACTTCCGCCTGCTGACTACTGACTCGGGTACGCCGGGTACCCATTCGCTCCAATTGCCGCACCGTCAGCTTTCCGCGCGAAGCTTTCAATGCTAGCTCACTGCGCAGCTTGCGGTCTTCCACGGCGAGCAACGCGCGTCCATGCCCTGCTGTAATTTTTCCTTCTTCAATCAGTTCCAGGAGCGGCTCTTCGAGAGATAGCAACCGCACAGAATTGGCAACTGTGGCGCGTTCCTTTCCGGTTCTGGTGGCGACTTCATCTTGCGTCAGATGAAATTCCTCCATCAGGCGGTCAAATGCTCGCGCCTGCTCAATCGGATTCAGATCTTCGCGCTGAATGTTTTCTACGAGCGTTAATTCGAGGGCTTGCTCGTCGCTGACTTCCCGCAAAACGACCGGCACGCGCAATAGTTGCGCGCGTTGCGAGGCTCGCCACCTTCGCTCCCCTGCAATCAGTTGAAATCGTGCGCCAATCTTGCGCACAACCAGCGGCTGGATAATCCCGCTCGTGCGAATGGACTGGGACAATTCTTCAAGTCCGATCTCCGAGAAACGGGTTCGAGGTTGAAAAGGGCTCGGGTCAATCAAGTCGATATCAATCTGTAACGGACCGCCTGTAACGGCGGGCGCAGGAGCGACGGCCGCTGCGGTTGCAAAAGTTGAGTTTTGTGGAGGAGGAGCTGGAGTCGGCTCAGGCTCCCGTATGAGAGCTCCCAGCCCCCTGCCCAATGCGTTTCTGGCCATTTGAGATGACCTCCTTCGCGAGATTTATATACGCTTCCGCCCCTCTACTATGAATGTCGTAGAAGTGGATCGGCTTTCCGTGGCTAGGCGCTTCGGCCAAACGGACATTTCTGGGTATGACGGATTCAAACACTTGCGCTCCGAAAAAGCTGCGGAGGTCTGACGCGACCTGCTTCGATAGCGTAGTCCGCTCGTCAAACATGGTAAGGACAATGCCCTCGATCGCGAGGCTTGGATTCAAGGTCCTGCGTATCCGCATCAGCGTATCCAGAAGCTCTGAGACACCTTCAAGAGCCAGGTATTCGCACTGGATGGGGACTAGGACAGAATCAGCGGCCGTAAGTGCGTTTAATGTAAGCAGGCCCAAAGCAGGAGGGCAGTCCATCACGATATAATCGTATTTCTCGTTAACCTGCGGCAGGACTTTTTTGAGCTGATATTCGCGATTTTCGGCGCTAACGAGCTCGACTTCTGCGCCAACCAGGTTCTTATCGGCTGGGATAAGGTCTAATCCGTCTACTTGCGTTTTTATTATAATTCTTTCCAGTGGCTCGCCCAGTATTAAGGAGTTATAGAGCGTGCGGCGGCCGGGATCCTTGGGGAAACCGATGCCCGAAGTAGTGTTGCCCTGCGGGTCGCAATCAATCAACAGGGTTCGCTGCTCTGAAAGGGCTAGAGAAGCAGCGAGGTTGATGGAAGTTGTGGTTTTCCCCACTCCTCCCTTTTGATTCGCGACAGCTATGATGCGGGCCAATCGATATGCCTCCGGGCGCGAAATCTAACACAGTGACATTGATAGATGCAAATTGTTTCACGTGGAACATAGTGATTCATTCCATTTTGTCTTCAATGATTCCAATTTGTGGGTCTAAGGAGACCGTATTCTCAGAACTTCGTTACCCAGCAGGAAATATATGGGAGGCGACTTCAAATGGCACTATCCAGTCCATTTTGCAAAAAATAGATTGTTAGAGGACAAGATTCAATTTCATCGGGATTTACTTGGACAGTATGAAATTCGCACTTGAAGAACTAAAACTGAATGGAAATTGAACCGATCAAAAAAGCAACATGGGAGCATTCAAATTCTTTGAAGCAATTCCAGACAAAGCTTGCTTCCCTATAGTTGATTTTGCAGAACGCATTTTGGGGAATCGATAAATGTTCCACGTGGAACATTTATCCATCGGTTTTCTGTGAGTTTCTCGAAATATTTAAATTGGGACGGCCATTTAGGATGAATCGTCGTTGCGAATCTGGTATGCGAGTGGCTGGCTCCCAGATCCATGATGGATCGGAGGCAAGCCTTGTTGCGTCTTCGGCCCCGACCCAAAGTATTATGCTCCCCCCGGATTTGAGTGCTTGGAATGACCATCGGAGAAGT
>DATAPT010000239.1:0-4287 GCA_036265065.1 Candidatus Acidiferrales bacterium
CTGTGTTAAAGCCTTGCCTTTCGTCGCGGGAAAAAGCTTTACCACAGAGGACACAGAGAAAAGAGGAGAGCAGCGGAGAGTTTTGCGCAGTATCCAAAAGTTACGGCTTTCGCGTCGGGCGGATATGCACTTCGCTGATAAAACTTCCCGCGGATTGCGTTACGAGCATCGCCACTGCGTGAGCAATATCTTCCGCCTGCAGCGCTTTGTGCGGATCCTTTTTGGATTGTCCAGAAAACTCTGTCGCCACCGAGCCCGGACATATCGTGCTTACGCGAATTCCATAGCCGCGCAAATCCTCCGCCATGCTCCCCGAAAGCCCCATCAGCCCCCATTTCGACGCGCAATAAATCGCCCCGTTGGCGAACGTATTTTTACCCGCCAGAGAGCTGATGTTGATGATGTGCCCCGTCTGGCGGCGAATCATTTCCGGGACCACCGCGCGGGACACCAGAAAAACGGACTTCAAATTCGTGTCCATCACTCTGTTCCAATCGGCCTCGCTGCATTCGTGGAACGGGCCAAACAAGCCGATTCCTGCGTTATTCACCAAAATGTCGATGGCTCCAAGTTCGTTTTGTGTCTTCTGAACGAACGGCAAAATTTGGTCCTCGCGCGCCACATCCGCCACGGCCGAAATGTTTTCGACTCCTTCGCCCCGGAGCGTGGCCGCGGACTGTTCAAGCTTCGCAGCGTCGCGGCCAAAGATCGATATGCGCGCGCCCATCTGCCCGAGGCGCCGCGCAATCGCAAAGCCAATTCCGCGGCTCGCTCCGGTAATCATTGCAACCATGCCTGTTAACGGTTTTTCGGGGGACATTGTTTCTCCTTTACTTTACTGGCGGCAAAAATGATATTCTCAACCAGGCTTCCTTACACCGGAGTTTGTCATCTTAACAGTAGCGCATACAATGAAAGACGCACTCCTGTATCGGAGAGCCTTGACTTTGAAGCTCTGGCGAAAGGTAATCACGCTTGCGCCGTTGAGAAGGATTCCCTATAATCCGAGAGCTTTAAGCCAAATGACATACTTTCGAACTGTTTTTGCGATGGATTTTTTCGAAATTCGCTGAGGAGGCTGGAAGCCGATGATACGAAAGTGGATGGTGACGGGCGCCGGTCTGTTATGGATCGCGCTGGGAATGGGATCGGGCGCAAGTAAGTTGTTGGCCGCACCACAAGCGGCGCAGGATCAAGCAAAGCCCGCTTACACCCTGGCTGAATATAATCAGTACCAGGCAGCCGACAAAGAAACAAACCCGCAAGCGAAGATCAAGGCGCTCGACGATTTTGTGAAGGCCTACCCGAACTCCTCCCTGATGCCTTACATTTACCGCGCTTACTACTCAACCTACATGGCGCTGAAAAATTTCGCGCAGACGATTGAGTACGCCGACCGCATGCTCGCTCTCGGCGACAAGATTGACACCACCGGGAAGCTCGAAGCCTATTACACGCGCGCGCAGGCATATTTCCTGGGTGCCGGCGGTAAGGACCTGCAAACTCCCGATGCGCTGACCAAAGCGCGCGACGCCGCCATTGCCGGATTGAAGACGGTCGATGACCTGAAGAATCCGGACCCATCGAAAGCCGACCAATTCGAACAGCAGAAGAAGGGCGTGAAGGTTTTGTTCAACGCGGTAGCCGCGCTGGCTTCCGCCAACCTGAAGGATTACCCCGCGGCCGCCGGATACTACAAAACGGTTTTGTCCATTACTCCTGACGATCCCGTTACGCACTACCGGCTCGGCATTGTGGATTTGCAGATGGCTCCGCCAGCGGCAACCGATGGTTTCTGGGAACTTGCCCGCGCCATCAACCTGAAAATTCCAAACGACCCGCAAGTTCGCGCCTATCTCAAGAATCAGATCATTCGTTATCAGCAGCCCGCCTGCGACAAGCTGGTGGACGATCAGGTCACCGAACTGCTCACGCTGTCCGCGACCAGTTCCGACCGTCCCGCCACGTTGAATGTTCCCAGCGCCGCTGACTTGCAGAAGGCGCGCGATGACACCGCGAACTTTATTCCCGCGCTCATGGCCGGTGGCGATGCAGGGAAAACCATGTGGCTTGCCAGCTGCGGCCTTGAATATCCCGACGTTGGTGTGCGCGTTATGGAACCTCCCGTGGTTGAGGGTGACTCCGTTACGCTGAAAGTTTTCCGCGGCGCCACGCCCGAGGAAATCGAAGCGGCAACCACTTCCAACATGATGGTCAAGATCGATGGACAGCCTGAAGCCAAGCGCCTCGAAAAAGACGCTGTGGTTCGCTTCACCGGCACATTGACCGGATACACGCAGAATCCTTTCATGCTCACTTGGGATAAAGCCAAAATCAACACGGAAGATTTGCCGGAGGAGAAAGGCGCGGGCAAGAAGGCCCCCGCCAAGAAAGCTCCAGCGAAAAAAGCTCCCGCAGGCGACTAACCTTTAACCAATCCTGAATTGCAAATGGCCCCGGAAATTTTCCGGGGCCATTTGTTTTTTGCATGCGCAGAATTATTTTGGGTAGCAATGAGTTTCAAGTGCGATTGTGTCGTCCCTACGGGACTCGTTCGATGTGTGATCGCATTTCCCCACAGCTGAAGCTGTGGGCTACGATTTTCCGTCCCTCCGGGACTTTTTGTGGCGCTGGTGTCCCGCCGGCGGGTTTAGATCCCTGTGAACATTCCAGAAACCCGCCGGCGAGACGCCGGCGCCACAAAAGCACTATCCCACTGAAATACGGGAGAAATTCTCGCAGATTTATTCGGCTACCGTCAGGAGTAACATCGCGTGGAAGTAAAGGACAATAAACTGTTGGAATTAATCGAGGCAAAGAAAGAAATTTAAGTTCAACTTGTAACCGAACGCAGTTCAAGGATCTCTAACCACCAGTCACCAGTCACCAGTCACCAGTCACCAGTCACCAGTCACCAGTCACCAGTCACCAGTCACTTCTTCCCTTGTTCCAGCTTATACTGATCGATCTTCCTGCTCAGCGTATTGCGGTGAATTCCCAGAAGTCGCGCAGCGCGGGACTGGTTTCCGTGAAAACGGTCCAGCACTCGCTTGATGAATTTTTTCTCAAATTCATTGACTGCTTCGTCAAAATGAATCCCGCGATCGACCATCATTCCTACCAGCGATTCCAATTGCTCCTTCACCGTGGCACGCTCCGCATGTGGTTGTCCGCTGCCGAAAGGTTTTCCGGCGCGCTAGCTGAGTTCCTGGCCCGTTAGCTGTTTGTACGCTTCCCTGTATTTCTCGCGAGTCGCGGCGACAATATCGGCTGGAAGGTCCGGACCGGGCGGCTGTTTATTCCATCCAATCCGTTCGAGATAGTCGCGGACGTATTGCTTATCGTACGAGGGCTGCGCGCGTCCGGGCTGGTAGCCGTCCGCTGGCCAGAATCGTGATGAATCCGGAGTCAAAGCCTCATCGATCCAGATCAATTCTTTTCCCAAGAGGCCAAATTCAAATTTTGTGTCCGCCAGAATAATCCCGCGGGGCTCGGCATAGGCCGCGGCGCGGCGGTAAATTTCCAGGCTGATCGAGCGAACTTTTTCCGCAAGCTCCGCTCCGACCAGGGAAACAGCGCCGTCGAAAGGAATATTTTCATCGTGCCCGGTCGTGGCTTTGGTCGACGGCGTAAAAATTGGTTCCGGCAGCCGTTCCGATTCCCTGAGCCCGGACGGAAGCGCAATCCCGCAAACTTTTCCGGTCGCGCGGTAATCCTTCCAGCCTGAGCCGACAAGATATCCGCGCACGACGCATTCAATGGGCAGCGGATTCGTGCGTTTGCAAAGCATGGTGCGGCCTTCGAGCTGCGCGGCGAATGGCGCCAGTTCGGGCGGAAAATCCGTGGCCGTAACAATATGATTCGGGATGACGTCGCGCAACAGGTTAAACCAGAAAAGCGATAGCTGCGTGAGCACGCGCCCCTTGTCCGGAATCGGAGTGGGCAGCACGACATCAAACGCGGACAAGCGGTCCGTGGCAATCAGCAGAAGCTGGCCGCCAACCTCGTACAGGTCCCGCACTTTGCCGCGATTTAGAAAATGAATGCCGGGTAAATTTGTTTCCCAAACGACTGAATTTAATTTTGGAGAAGCCACAGGTAACCCTATCCCTTCAGAGAGGTCGTCATTTTAGCCTACGCGTCAGCGATGTCAACGGAGAAGAAAAGCGAAAAGAAAAAATCTTGTGTGGAAAAATACAAAAGTGTGCAAAAGTTTTCCTTCCCATCGCCGCAATTATTTTTGATTCAACCACGCTTTTTCATTGCCACGTACCGCTGTTGTGGAGT
>DATAPT010000240.1:0-5294 GCA_036265065.1 Candidatus Acidiferrales bacterium
CTGCGTGCTTTACATAGTCGAAGGTTTCTTGTCCAGCGCGTCCTATCCAGACATGTAATGAATATGAGCCCGGCATCAAAAGAACCTTCGGAACACGAACTTGAATTAGAAATGTGCCATCTTCTCCGGTGCGGAACATCGAGAATTGATCATAGAGATATAGAACTGGAATACCATTCTGCGAAATGAACTGAATGGCCAGAGTAAAAGTCATGCCGCATTTTTGAGCAGATCCTGAAATTTTTACGAGGAGATCGCACCCCATCGAAATGGAGTTACATGGCAGCTCCCGGTTATCTATCAGTTCAATCGAAGTGATCCGAGCCAATTGGCTTCCACTTCGTTCCCAAGTATGGTTAGGGCCTTCGGTTGTCGAAGATACGTTGGCCCTAACGTAGACTGCTATTGCTTCTTCAGGCGTCGAGTCGAGTATCAGCTTGCCCTTATCCAAAACTAAGCAGCGCTTGCAAAGCTGTCCAATTGCACCCATGTTGTGACTTACCAAGACGATAGTGCGCCCCTGCCTGGAAACTTCTTCCATCTTGCCCAGGCACTTTTTTTGAAACTGTGCATCCCCCACGGCCAGCACTTCGTCGACAAACAGAACCTCGGGATCCAGGTGTGCGGCGACTGCAAACGCCAGGCGCATCTGCATGCCCGAGCTGTAGTGCTTGATGGGAGTGTCGATAAAATTGGCCACTTCGGCGAACGCGACGATCTCGTCGAATTTCCGTTCGATTTCTTTTTTGGCCATGCCCAAAATTGCGCCATTCAAATAAGTGTTCTCGCGGCCCGTCAATTCCGGATGAAACCCGGTGCCAACTTCCAGCAAGCTGCCGACGCGGCCATGAATTTCCGCGCGCCCCATGGTGGGCTGCGTAACCCGCGAGAGAATCTTCAGCAAGGTGGATTTTCCAGCGCCATTTCGGCCAATCAAACCGACCACTTCGCCTTTGGCAATATCAAACGTCACGTCACGCAAAGCCCAGTAATCCCGGGGCGCGTTGGAATTTCCTCTCCCATTCGAATGGAGCCATCGAAGCGGCGCCTTCATCGTATGAGTGATGCGTTCGCGCAGAGAGGTCTGGTGAGAAAGCGCACCAATGCGGTAGCGTTTTCCAAGTCCTACTCCGCAAATGGCGATTTCGCTCATAGCTCAGACCACATCAGCAATCCTTCCTTCCATGGCGTGAAAATAGACCAGGCCGCTGAAGACCAGGAGCAAAACAGCCCCGGAAGAAGCAGCCAGCAACAGGCCCGGCACCTGACCGTGGCCGGTCAAAGCCCAGCGAAATCCCTCGATAACGCCAGTCATGGGATTCAGCCCGTACAGCCACCTCCATTTCGCCGGCACCAGCGCGCTGGGATAAGCAACGGGGGATGCAAACATCCAGAACTGCACCAGAAACGGTAGGACGTAGCGCACGTCCCGGTAGAGAGCGTTGAGCGCGGAAAGCCACAAGCCGACGCCAAGGGCCGTCAAGATCGCCAACAGTGTGAATGCCGGAAGCCAGACGATCGCGCGCGTTGGGTAGATGTGATAGTAGATCATCATGAGCAAGAACACGGCGAAAGAGATGGCGAAATCGAGCAGGCCGGCTAAGACTGCAGCGATGGGTAAAACAACGCGCGGAAAATAAATTTTGGTAATCACTCTCTGTTGATCCACAATGATATTCGTCGCGTTCTGCATCGCAGTAGCAAAATACATCCAGGGCAGCAGTGCGCAGTAATAGAAGATCGGGTACGGCAAACCCTCGGAAGGAATTTTGGCAAGTTTGCCGAAGAACAAACTGAAAACCAGCATAGTCAGAACCGGTTGCAGAATGGCCCATGCCGCTCCAATCACTGTTTGCTTGTAACGCACTTTGATGTCGCGCCAGACAAAGAAATAGATCAACTCCCGGTAGGCCCACAACTCCGCAAGATCAAGCGCAAGCCACGTATTGATCGCTTGAATACGAAGGATGCGGCTTTCGCCCGGCTCGACGGCCACCACGATTTGAGTTTGGGTTACAGCCATCGAATTATCTATTCTCCGCCCTTCAACTGGAGGCTTCGTTGCTCCAGATCTTTCTGCTCGATTTCCTTCATCATTTCGCCGCGGTTTAGAAAGTAAATTTTAAGGTCTTGCGTCAATCGTTGTGGCACCGCAGCAAACTGATTGTGAATCATCACGCTCCAGGAAATTTCTCCGCGTGCCGGCACCATATGTGTGCCCCATTGAAAAATAAATGCCAGATTCCAGATAATCAACAAGGCCAGCGCCGGGCCTGCCAGGGTTAACGCTCGCGTTGTTTTGCCAAGCCATTCTGCCAAGGAAGCGATCAGAGCTGCGAGCCCGAAAATAAAAATTGGTGTCAACGAGACGAAAAACCGATTTCCGAAACTGGAAATGCCATCCCAGTCCGGGTAGCTAGCGATGAAATAGTAGAAGGAGATAAAAGTAATGATCGAACCTAATCCCAACAATACATCGCGTTTTATCAGAAAAGGCAATCCCGCGACGGCAAAAATCAGGATTGGTGTCCAGCTGAACATCCCGTGATCGGATGAAAAAAATATCTTAAGCAATACGGGTGAAGTCCAATTCCAGGTCCAGACCGGCGGATAACCGGTTTCGAAGGGATTACCGTAAATTATTTTCCGCGTGATAAACGTCGGCAAAAGTGAGGCCAAGAACGCAACGGAAAATATTCCGCAGCGAGCCGCCAAAATTTTAATTGAGACCGCGGCTGCTCCTTGAGCACGATTCCCTTGCAGCATGAGGTATCCGATTTCGAGCACCGGGAAAATTAGCAAAATTGCATTAGGATAATACACATTCCCCATTAACCCGGCGACCAAGCCCAATATTACCCATTGCCATGTCGTTCGCTCCACCTTCGTTCGTTCCCAATACCAGAGATACAATGAAACGGTAAACGCTGAAATTGCGTGAGACCACGATGGATTGAAATACATGTAAATCGGCAAGGAACTTGCCATCCAGATCCCCACCGTTGCGAGAAACGCGCTCTGATCATCAAAATATTTTTGCGCAATTCGATAAGCCAAAAATAACGACAAGAAACCGTAGCAGGCTGTCGTAACCGCCATGGTCAGCAAATATGGACGCGAATATCCGTCGGCAGGAACATGCCCTCCCCATTTATCCGTGAGCAAAACGATCCCATGAGTAACGACGATTGCCGGTGCCCATAAAATCGCAGGACCTACCGCGAAATGATTTTCAACATAACCCGTCTTTGTAAACAAGTTGGAAAGAATATGGTCTTGGCCATCTGTTTTTGCCATGACGAAGGAACGGTTGGCGGAGAGATAATCGTCTTCAAAGCGAAGATCGTGATCAATTAATGCGGATCGCAGGTAGGCATAGTAGCCGACTCCGTCCCCACGCACCCACGGATTTACCAACGGCAGGGAACAAAGGAACAAAATGATAAGAATTTTGGGCACCGCTACTAACCTGGAGCGTGACACTCCTACGCGTGAGAAAGAAGCGTCCATGACGATTCGATCGCCACTTAGCGTCTCATCGGTCCGCAATCCGCTCATGCTTCCACTCGCACATAAGGTCCGTTGAAGACTTCAGTCGATTCAACTGGCAAATCTATTCTCGTAATCGTCACGTCTGTGTTGTGGGCAGGATACAAAATATTTTATGCAATGGTGTTCGCGGGTTCTTTTTGCATGCCCGCGAATTCTTTTTTCCTGCTCTGATACGCAGACACACGGTCAATGATCTCAGGCAAAGCAATTGAAGGGCGAAAGCCCGTCATCTGTTCCAATTTTTCGACACAAGGCACGCGCCGGAACATATCTTCAAACCCGGGTTCGTAAGCCTGATCATACGGAACATACTCAATCGGAGATGCACTTCCTATGCGTTCTTTCACCAGGCGCGCAAGATTTTCGATGGTAACTTCATCATCGTTGCCCACGTTGACGACTTCCCCTACAGCTTTATCCGTTGCGGCCAAACGGAGAAGGGCTTCCACGGCGTCCCTCACATCGCAAAAGCATCGCGATTGTTTGCCGGTTCCGTAAACGCTGATCGGGCTCCCCTCAAGCGACTGCCGCACAAAATTCGGCAGGACCATTCCGTAGCGCCCCGTTTGACGCGGCCCCACCGTGTTGAAGAGCCGCGCAATCACAACCGGTAATTTCTTCTCTTTCCAATATGAAAGCGCAAGGAATTCATCGAGCGCCTTGGAAGCTGCGTAACTCCAACGCCCCTTGGTGGTCGGGCCCAGTACGAGGTCGGCATCCTCGTGAAACGGAACATTGGTATTTTTTCCATAAACTTCGGAAGTGGAAGCAACAAAAACCAGCTTACGCTTGCGGCAGGCCGCTTCCAGAACCATCTGCGTTCCGTTAACGTTCGTTTCAATTGTGCGGACAGGACTTTCGACAATCAGTTTGACGCCAACAGCCGCGGCCAGGTGGAAAATGACATCGGCCTCATCCACAAGTTCAGCAAGGAGTTGCCGATTCTCCAGAGGTTCCAGGAAATAATGCATCCGGTCATATTTTTTTAAGTGCCGGATGTTTTCCATGCTGCCAGTAGAAAGATTGTCCATCAACAGGACCTGGTCACCGCGTTCTAGCAATCGCTCCGCGAGGTGAGAACCGATAAAACCTGCTCCGCCTGTAATAAGATAAACCAATAATTCCCCCTGACCGCGCTTAGTCTTGGCCCAATTGAGATTGCGATTCAGCTTCCGCTCGCCGGGCTTTCCGCGATTTCCGGGTGTCCTCTTCTCGGCCGTATCCGCCGTACGAATACGGATAGTAACGATACGAGTAGTAGTAATCCGGAGAACTGGCGTCCACCGCGTTCAAAACAACCCCGAGCATGTGGGCTTTCACACCTACCAGTAGATCGCGTGTGCGCGTGAACGCTTCCTTGGGTGTTTCTCCACTGCGCACCACCATCAGCACTCCGTCCACCAGCACGGAAAGAATAACGGCGTCCGTGGCCGCCATAATCGGCGGTGAATCGATGACCACGAATTTATAGCGCGTCCGAAGTTCGGTTATCAGTTCCGTCAGCCTGCGTGAAGAAAGCAAATCGGCAGGGTTCGGAGGAATCGGTCCGGTCGGAATCGCTTCCAGATTCGAAATCGCAGGATGGGGCACGGTAATTAAATCCAGGGAGGAAACGCCTGCCAGATAAGAGCTCAATCCCGCATGTTTGCCGTCCACCAGGCTCAATGCGCGATTGATTCCAGGCTTGCGCAAGTCGGCATCCACCAGCAAGGTCTTATCGCCAAGCTGAGCAAGCGTAACGG
>DATAPT010000241.1:0-3793 GCA_036265065.1 Candidatus Acidiferrales bacterium
CTCGGAGAGTGAGCACTGCGTGTCCCTTGATGATGACTCGATCTCCTTTGAGTTCGCACCACAGTTCGCCGCCACGCTGGGAAACTTGGCGCGCATGCAGATGTATTTTTTGCAGACGCTCACCCCAATAGGGAGCCAGAGAGCAATGCGTCGATCCGGTCACGGGATCTTCCGGGATGCCGTAGCTGGGCGCGAAAAAGCGGGAGACGAAATCCGAATCTTCTCCAGGGGCCGTGATAGCGACACCGGCGGGATGAAGTTTCTCCAGCATGCGAAAGTCGGGGCGGATACGTTTGATTTCGTCCGCACTTTCGTAAACGGCAAAATAATCGTCTTCAATTTGCAGCACCGAAGCAGGGACCACTCCCAAACCATCGAGCAATGCCGCAGGCGGATTGGGGCAGGCCCAGGGCTTTTTGGCGGGGAAATCCATAGCCAAGCGATCACCATCACTTCGGACCGTGAGAGCGCCGCTGAAGCGCGTTTGAAAGACGACCGAATTGCTACTGGGTGCAAGGATTTGCAGCACCACAAGGGCCGAAGCCAGCGTTGCATGGCCACACAGCTTCACTTCGCAAAGGGGAGTAAACCACCGCAAATCATACCGATCGCCGTCAGGCACTAAATACGCGGTCTCAGAAAGGTTGTTTTCGGCCGCGACCGCGCGCAGCGTATCGTCATCTAACCATTTCGTAAGGGGACAAACGGCAGCCGGATTGCCTCCAAAGGCTTGGGCGGTAAAGGCATCGACGTGAAATACCGGTAGGTACATTACCCTATGTTACTCGGGCTAACGGCATCCTACGATTCACGAGTTATGCAGTTTTTAGTACCGGGCGTGTGGTTACGCCAGCTGGGAGATTAAATGCTTGCCGCCCGTAGCGATTCGGTTGTCCGCCACGATCTGATCGAACAAATGGCCGCTGCCCGGCGCCGCACCGACGATCTGTTTGCGGTGGTCCGGCCGGATTCGCTCTACGAGCGGCCGATCGCCGAGCGTCACCGGATCATTTTTTATATCGGACATCTTGAGGCCTTCGATTGGAATCTTTTACACGAGCGAGTTCTTGGCCTGAAGAGCTTTCATCCGGAGTTCGATCGCCTGTTTGCTTTTGGTATCGATCCTGTTGGCGGCGGACTTCCCACCGATCAACCGTCAGATTGGCCGTCCTTTGCCGAAGTGCGGGCATATGTGGAGAAGATACGGGGCGCGCTGGATGAAAAACTGGAAGAGGCGCTTTTGGATTCTGTTTTGCCCGGACCGAATGGATTCCCGCTCAGCACTTTCCTGAACGTGGCCATCGAGCACCGATTGATGCATGCCGAAACGCTGGCCTATATGTTGCATCAACTGCCGCTGGCAAAGAAGATTCCAAAACCCTCCCCTCGCGCTATCACTACCCCGCCGGTGCATCAGCGCAGTATTCAAATTCCGGCCGGCACGGTCACGCTGGGGCTCTCGCGCGAAAGCGGCGCTTTTGGTTGGGACAATGAGTTCGAAGCTCACACGGTTGAAACTCCTGCATTTGCCATTGATCAGTACAAAGTAACTAACCGTGATTATCTTGAATTTATCGCCGCGGGTGGTTATGAGGCCCGCGCATTTTGGAGTGATGAGGACTGGGCGTGGAGATCGGGGCAGGGTATTACCCATCCGGCATTCTGGAGGCCGCAGGGCAACCAATGGATGTATCGCACAATGTTCAATGACGTTCCGTTGCCGCACGATTGGCCAGTTTACGTCAGTCACGCGGAGGCAAAAGCTTATGCCAACTGGGCAGGGAAGTCGTTGCCTACGGAAGCTGAGTGGCACCGCGCTGCATACGGAACTCCTGACGGCGAAGAACGCGCGTATCCCTGGGGACCGATAGAACCGAATGCTGCCTTCGGTAATTTTGACTTTGAACGTTGGGACCCCGTCCCGGTGAATGCCTTCCCGCAAGGAGCGAGCGCATTTGGAGTTCACGGCATGGTAGGCAATGGCTGGGAGTGGACTTCAACGGAGTTCCGGCCGTTCCCAGGATTCGAGCCGTTTCCTTTTTATGCCGGATATTCCGCCAATTTTTTTGACGGCAGGCATTTTGTCATAAAGGGCGGATCGACGCGCACGGCGGCATGCATGTTGCGACGCACGTTCCGCAACTGGTTTCAGGCGCATTACCAATACATCTATACGGGATTTCGCTGTGTAAGCCGCTGACGGTTAATTAATAGAAGTGAATTGATAGAAGTGCCAGGAGTTCACAAGATGCTCGTGCAAGCGATTACGCCAAGTACCAGCTACGAGTTCGCAGCGGATGTACGCGCCGGCCTCAGCAAACCCGGACAGAAAGAGCTGCCTTCGAAATATTTGTACGATGACGTGGGCTCGGCACTCTTTGAAGTGATCTGCCATTTGCCGGAGTACGGCTTGACACGAGCCGATGAGCGGTTGTTGCAGCGGCACAGCTATGACATCGTGGACCGGTTGGAGCGTCCGGTGGCGGTGGCGGAACTGGGCAGCGGCAGCGGCAAGAAAACCCGCCAGATTCTCGAGGCGCTTTGCCGGCGGCAGCTGACCCGTTACTATCCCATCGAAATTTCCCGGGCGGCTCTTCTCATGTGCCAGCGCGAACTCAGCGATATCGATTCCATCAGCATTCTAGGCTTCGAAAAAGAATATCTGGACGGACTGCTTGAAGTGGCTGCGCAACGGAGTACTGGACAGCGTCTCCTCGTGTTGTTTTTGGGCAGTACGATTGGAAATTTCGACCGGCCAGCCGGGCTTCAGTTTCTGGCTGAGGTTCGACGGATATTGCTGCCGGGAGATTTCCTGCTGCTCGGTACTGACTTGATAAAGTCCAGCGCGCAATTGCTGGCGGCTTATGACGACGAGCTAGGGGTGACAGCGGCGTTCAACTTGAACCTGCTGGCGCGCATCAATCGCGAACTCGATGCCGACTTCGACCTTGCGGAGTTTGAGCACGAGGCGAGAATCAATCACCAGAATCGCAGTGTGGAAATGCATCTTCGTTCCATGCGCCGCCAGACGGTAAACATTCGTGCAGCCGCGGTTTCAGTGGATTTCGTTGAAGGGGAAACCATCTGGACCGAAAGCAGTCATAAATATTCGTTGCAGGAAGTTCGCGATATGGCTGTCGCGACCGGCTTCCGCTGTGAAGCGCAGTGGGTCGATGAGCAGTGGCCGTTCGCGGAGAACTTGCTCGTCGCCGAATAATTCCAGCAATCCCGCTTGTCCCTTCCGCGATTCCTATTGGGCATCCACGCCCGAATTTTATTTATATCGAGGTAAAACTTTGTAAATCCCCGATTTTGGCTGGCGACGCCATGTAGATTAGTTATTAGTGGAAGAAACCTATGGACGGTAATGGAAATCGGCATTGGATCCTGTGGGTCCTGCTTTGCCTGGCGAGTGCTTTCTTAATGACTTTGGCGCCGTTTGGCTACGCCTTGCCGCTTGCCAGCCAGGTAAGCCAGCAGAACTCCGGCGCGAACCGTCGCATCGGTGTGGTCAAAGCAATCAGCGGGATGACGATCACATTGACTCCTGACGCCGGAGCCGAGGTTACGATTACAGTGCTGCCGGCGACGCGAATCGTGCGCATCGCTCCGGGAGAAAAGGACCTCAAGAACTCGGCGCCGATTCAGTTGCAGGACATTCAAATTGGCGATCGTGTTCTGGTGGGCGGCAAACCCTCGGAGGATAATCAGTCGCTCGAAGCGTCATCCATTGTAGTGATGAAACATTCCGATCTGGAAGCGCGGCATGCGCAGGGTTTGCAAGATTGGCAAA
>DATAPT010000242.1:0-3182 GCA_036265065.1 Candidatus Acidiferrales bacterium
CTCTGAAGCCTATCCTACTTAAATCGATTGATCGGTCTGGTCATCAAATCGGTGAATAATTCGCGAAAGCGTTTCTTGTCGATCCCATTCAACACCTGCACATGTCCCGCTTTGAGCGACGGACCGTTCTGGCCTGCCAGTTCGCCATTTTCATTCTTCCAGTTGGCGCTCCAAAAGGAAGTGTCGCCGTAGTGGCCATCGTTGTGCGTCACGATGTCGACAAACATGTCGTCATAGCCACCGAAAATAGTGGGATCAATTACATGCGCCACCATCATTTCATCCGGCATGCGGAAGGACCGGCGCTGCGGGTTTGCGCGTTGCGGCTTCAGTTCGTACTCGCGAAACAGATCGGCGATAGGCGATTGCGCGCGGGCGACAATGGCATCAACCTTACCGTCATCCTGCATGTGGACTTGCTCGGCAAGATCTGTGGTGACCAGAGTGAATTTTGGCCAACCGGCGCGAAACCCGATCTTGGCGGCTTCCGCGTCAAAATAAACATTTACGGAACTGGTGGAGTGGTGCAAGCCGCCGCCCATGAAGATGACTTCCTTGGTGATGGGCACGATGTCTGGCGCGAGCATCACAGCGAGCGCCAGATTTGTCATGGGGCCGCCGCAATACATGGTCACTTCATTTGGATTCGCGCGAATGGTGCGAATGATGAAATCGGCGGCAGGTTCGGGCTGCGCTTTGATCTGCGCGAATCGATTGTAGGGCAGGGGAAGTGGCGCCAGTTCGTCTCGGCCCGCGGCATCTTTCGCAAAGCAGCCAAGGTATCCTTCGTTGCCAAGCGAGCGCGCCCCAAACATCTGGTAGCGCAATTGCGCTTCCGCTTTTGTGTTGAGCAGTGGTTCCTGAGCGCCCATAAACACCGGGATTTCTGTGCGCCCCATGAGTTCAAGAAGCCGCAGTGCATAAGCGGTTTCCTGTTTGGCCCACATGTCGCAGCTTACTGTGCAAATTCCGAGTAGGTCGATGTTGTCCGCCTGCAGCAGCATCAGCGTCGCAACCGTATCGGTGGAAAGCGGGCCGCGGTGGTCCTGATCGTAAATTACTTTTTTCTTGCCGGTCGAGGTTGAAGAGCTTTGCGGTGCGGAAAACGTGGAGCTATGCGCAAGCAGATCGGGTGGTGTATGCATTGTTTCCTTCTGATTTAGTCAACCGCTCGAGCTACTGCAGTCGATCCATATTCAAAAGCCGAAGACGTAATTCTATCTCGTTGGCAAACGCTGAAGATAGAAATGATACCGATTACGATTTCAACGCGCGGGGAAGGCATTCTCGTTATTTTGGTGCTGGGCTACAGATGTACAAGCTTTTTGGAGCGGCCATTTTCACAATAGGGATTGTGCTTTCGTGGCATAGGCTTCAGCCTGTGCGGGGTTAGGCTTTGCAAGGACTAAAACCGCACAGGCTGAAGCCTATGCCACGTAGACCCCAAACATCAAATTAAACCGCCCCTTTAGTTACTGAGGCTCCTGAAGACAGCGGTAAATCTTTTCAGGATGATAGCGAATGCATCCATCGCGTAAGGGCGAGGTTCCAGATTCTTGCGCTGTTCTGCCAATCTGCGATCTTCACGCAATCGAGCGGAGCCGCCCTCGCTAACAGGATCGTCGTTGTTTAGGGACATAGAGAATCTCTCCTAATGGAGAGGCCAATTTATCCGCACACTTCTAGAACTTGCGGCTGTGCTGATCGCCCCAGCGCTCGATGACTACTTTTTTGTCGGTGTAGAACTCGATAGCGTCGCGACCTTGCGCGTGCATGTCACCGAAGAAGCTGCCTTTCCAGCCGGTGAAGGGGAAATAGGCCATGGGGGCGGCTACACCGATGTTAATGCCGATGTTGCCCGCGGGCGCTTCATAGCGGAAGCGGCGCGCGGCCGATCCGCTGGAAGTGAACAGGGAAGCCTGGTTGCCGAACGGGCTACGTTCAAGGAAGGCGATGGCTTCGTCCATGTCACGCGCGTGCACCAGGCTCAGCACGGGGCCAAAAATTTCCGTGTCCGTCAGTTCGCTGCTGGCGGGAACGCCGTCCAATATGGTTGGTTTGAGGAAATTTCCGCCTTCATGCTTTGGAATTTTGGCGTTGCGGCCGTCGAGGATTACTTTTGCGCCTTCTTTTTCGCCGACGCCGATCAGTGACTCGATTCGCGATTTGCTTTGCGAGGTGATCACCGGTCCCATTTGCACTCCTTCCTCCAGGCCATCGCCGACTTTCAATGCTGCGGCGGCTTCGGTGATCGAATCGCGGAAAGTTTTCTGCGCTTCGCCGATAGTGACAGCCACCGACACGGCGAGGCAGCGCTGACCGGCGCAGCCGAACGCGCTGTCATTAATAATCTGCGTAGCCATTTTCATTTCGGCGTCAGGCAGAACGATGACGTGATTCTTCGCGCCGCCTTGGCATTGCGCGCGTTTTCCGTTGGCAGCGGCGCGCGAATATACATATTTCGCAATGGGTGTTGAGCCCACAAAGCTGACGGCGCGGACTTTCGGATGATCGATCAGCGCATCGACCACGGTTTTTCCGCCATTGATCAGTGTGACTACGCCTTTGGGCAATCCAGTTTTTTCGAGCAGCTCAAACACGCGCACCATGGTGAGCGGAACGCGCTCCGACGGTTTTAGAATAAACGTGTTGCCCGTGGCAATCGCGTAGGGCAAAAACCAGAAGGGAATCATGCCGGGGAAATTAAATGGCGTGATCGCAGCCACGACGCCGAGCGGCTGGCGAATCATCATTTCGTCGATGCCCCGCGCCACGTCTTCCAGGTTGTATCCCTGCATCATGGTGGGGATGCCGCAGGCTACCTCCACATTTTCGATCGCCCTGCGCAGTTCAGCTTTTCCCTCGGCAAACGTTTTGCCGTTTTCCCGCGCGATGATCCGGCCGAGATCGTCCACGTGATCTTCTAGCAGCATTTTCAACTTGAAGAGGGGCTGGATGCGGTCCTCCGCGGGAGTGCGGCGCCACTCGCGGAACGCAACGGCGGCGGACTCCACGGCCGCGTCGACCTCGGCAGCAGTCGAAAGCGGAGTGGATGCGATGGCCTCGCCCGTAGCAGGATTAATTACATCGCGCCATTCCGCGGACTTGGATTCCCTCCAGCTGCCATTCATAAAATTCAAAACTTTCGCGTTTGTTGCCGTGGTCCCGGTCATTGCTGTCCT
>DATAPT010000243.1:0-3303 GCA_036265065.1 Candidatus Acidiferrales bacterium
TCATACGTTTTTCCCCCTCGAACATTTCTCGCTAGATTTGCTGCTCGGTTGCCCGCACTCAGTGTTTCACTTCGTGAACGGCTTGCTCGGCCTGGCTGAGCTGAGCTTCCATTCGGAAAAACTTCACCGCTGTGACCATGCGCGAAAAAGAATCGGCAAGGTCGCCAATTTCGTCATCCGAATAGCGGCGAACAGACATGTCCAGGTTTCCCATGCTTACGTTTTCGGCTACTTCTTTTAGGTGATCGACTGGAATGAGAATGGCGCGGGCCAGCTTGTAGCTCACGGTGATGCCGAGAATTAAACCGAGCACTGAAATTCCAACCACTAACGCGACGGATCGAGAGCTCGTGCGATCAATCGCCTCGAGAGAGGCCTGGCTAACATCGTGCCCAACCACTTCTCCGTCTTCCGCGCTTTCGTGTAATTCGTCTGCGGCATCTTCGTACGCGGACTTTGCGTCTTTGGCTGCTTCGCTGTCCGCGCCTGCATCCGCTGCCGTTACAACTTTAGTGATCGCATCTCCGAATTGCGTGGAGGCTTCCGTGATTTTCGTGAATTTGGCGCGGCTTGCGCTGGTGGGCGCTATTTCCTGCGCTTTTGAGGCCAACGTGTGAATTTCATTTATTTCAAATTTGGCTTCTTCCAGGTACATCTGCCGCTTTTTTTGCGCGCCTGCGGCTCCCGTCTGCGCCAGATAGTTGTTCACCCTGCGAGACGCTTCCAGGTCGTGAATCTGAATTTCGAGCGCCAGTGAATTTAACCGCGCTCCCACGCGCGTGGCATCGTTGGCATCGTGGCGCAGGCTGAACACCGCGTATCCGCCAATCGCGGCCACCAGGGCCATCAGAATCAGCACGCCGGAAAATCCGGCGGTCAACTTATTGCGTATGGTTCCCTTCATGTTTATTGGCCCACCTTTATTTTGTATTCCGGTTCCCCGGCCGAAACCCCTTCCACGCTCACCACCTTCACCGAGTCATTCACTTCGCTGAGCGGTAGAAATCCAATTGCCCCCGGCGTGCTAGACACCATTTGCCGCACGGCCGCTGCCGAACTGACGATTTTGGGAGCGTTCGACGCCGCGCCTACGAAGTCAGAATGCATGCTGTGCTGGATGTACTCGTCTTCGCTCATTCGGCAAACCGCTTTTAATACGGCTATGCGGTCCGGGTTGCCCTGGCCACGCAACGTGACAGTGACCTTCATCCCTCCCGGCCACGATTCCTGCTCTCCCAGAACAAGTTTTCTCAATTCCGATTTTGTCAAATTACTTGTCGCATTTGCCTTATTCACCACCACGGCCAAATCGCTTCCCGCAGCGAGTGCAATGAGTGGCACGGAGAGTGCCACAGCGATACATAGATAAATGAGCCTTCGCATTTCACCGCCCTTTTGCTTCCTAATGAATATTTTGCTTTCCGTTGACATCGGCATCCCGGTCTCGGCCTTTACTGGATTATCGATTCAGTTCGTTGGACCTATTGGGTCCGTGCCGCACAAATATTACTGATGGTTAAATAACGGATATGCTTATTGCCTGACAATTAGCTATCGGCCATCAGTATCATGAGCTTGACGAATGGTTCAAAAGGGCACTTGGGGAGGGCTGCAACCATGGGAAAGTAGCATCGAGGCAGTTTCTTCATCGGTGACGCAGAGAGTAAGATTGTGGTACTCTAGCTTGGTCGAAGGCACTTGTAATTCCTCTTGGAAACGAACGTGGAGGCTGCAAGTTCGCACTTGCAGCTCTTTTTGTTTTCATTACTTATTCCCGCGGAACTGTTGCTACAGGACCGCACCCGGGCGCCGAAACGACAATCGAAGAGAAAGCAAGGATTCCATGCCACAGATTCGCAATATCGCTATCATCGCGCACGTTGACCACGGCAAAACCACGCTCGTGGATGCCATGCTCCATCAAAGCGGCGTCTTCCGCGACAATCAGGTCGTCATGAAGCGCGTGATGGACTCGAACGATCTCGAACGCGAGCGCGGGATCACGATTTTGGCCAAAAATACGGCCCTGTTTTACAAAGACACAAAAATTAATATCGTGGACACGCCGGGTCACAGCGATTTCGGCGGAGAAGTCGAGCGCGCCCTAAAAATGGTGGACGGCGTATTGCTCCTCGTGGACGCGAGCGAAGGCCCGTTGCCCCAGACGCGCTACGTTTTGCAGAAAGCGCTGCATGCGAAGCTTCTCCCTATCATTGTGCTGAACAAGATTGATCGCGCCGACGCGCGCGTCGCGGCTGTGCTTGACGAAATTTACGACCTTTTCATCGACCTCGAAGCCACTGAAGACCAACTGGACTTTCCCGTTCTCTATACAAATGCAAAGCTGGGAGTCGCCCATAGAAAAATAGACGACGGCTCCGAGAATTTGCAGCCGTTATTTGAGACGATCGTTTCCGCGATTCCTGAGCCGAAGGGCGATCCGAACGGCGTGCTGCAGGCGCAAGTCATGAACCTGGATTACAGCGATTTTCTCGGGCGCATCGCGATCGGGCGCGTATTTAATGGCACGATTCGCCGCGGTTCCGATGTAGGCATCGCCAAACGCAACGGCGAGATTGTTCCCACACGCATCACCAAACTGTATACGTTCCGCGGGCTTGAACGCGACGAAGCCGAGGAAGTTCCCTGCGGCGATCTCGCCGCCATCGCCGGCGTGGAAGGAATTCAAATCGGCGAGAGCATCACGAGCGTTGAGAATCCAGCTCCACTCGAGCCGCTAGTTATTGACGAACCCACATTGGCCATGAATTTCACGATCAATACCGGCCCGCTCTCCGGCCGCGAAGGCCAGTGGGTCACCTCGCGCGATTTGCGCGCTCGATTGAAAAAAGAATTGCTCACCAACGTTTCCCTGCGCATCACCGATTCAGAAGCGACCGACATTTTCCGCGTGTTTGCGCGCGGCGAATTGCAGCTCGCCATTCTGATCGAAACGATGCGCCGCGAAGGCTACGAATTGATGGTTGGCAAACCGGAAATTGTGATCCGCGAGGAAAATGGAAAAAAACTCGAGCCTCTCGAGCGGCTCGTCGTCGATTGCCCGGAATCCTTTGTCGGCGTCGTGATGGAATCTCTCGGGCGGCGGCGCGGCGAACTCGGCAAGATGGTCAATCACGGCTCCGGCTGGGTGCGCATGGAATTCACCGTTCCTTCGCGCGGATTGATCGGTTTGCGCGGGCAGTTGCTCACGGATACGCGCGGCACTGTGCAGTTGCACACTTTGTTTGAAGGCTGGACCGAATATGGCGGTGAAATGGCCTCGCGCCCAACGGGTGCGCTGGT
>DATAPT010000244.1:0-1855 GCA_036265065.1 Candidatus Acidiferrales bacterium
TTCATTCGCCGCAGATGAACCCTGTCCTTTTCGTTTTCCTCGCAAGAGTAGGACATGATTTCCGTATTCTGGCGCGCAATCGGCAGCGTAATGGACCAGGGTTCCGTGAAATATTTGGCATCCTCAAACGTGACCGTCCATTTGATGTTGTTGCTGTCCATCTTTTGAAATCGTTCGACCAGATGCAACTGTTCGCTGTGTTCATGGCCTGCCGT
Organism: Candidatus Acidiferrales bacterium; assembly: GCA_036265065.1. GTDB lineage: Bacteria > Acidobacteriota > Terriglobia > Acidiferrales > UBA7541 > Palsa-360. The sequence goes on from DATAPT010000244.1 coordinate 216, forward strand.
GTCGAGCCATGTGCGATCGTCAAGCCCCACCGTATCAACAATCAAAATGTCTCCCTCCCACTTGCCGATGGAATCCCCAAACCAAGTGGGATCCAAATCCTTAGGGTGGCTGCGTCCATCCGTGTGAATGATGCGAAAGGTGTGCTGATTTTCAAACAGAATCGTGAACACTGACGGAGTTTGCACAATTTGAAACGGCATGATGCCCGCTTGAATCCCTCGCGCCGGCCCGATGGGCAGGCATTTGGTCAGCGGATCGTCGATCTCATCCTCTTTCGCAAATCGCGCGGCTCCGTAGGGCGTGAAAGGAGGCTGATGCCCGAGCGTTTTGGATATGTCGGGAGTAAAAGGCGCGGACCACACTCCATTTAAATCCGGCGGTGCAGCCAGCTTGGAATTTTCCGAAGCCGCGCGACCGCCGCAGGAAGTCATGAAGCTCACAGTCAGCATCAGCAATGCGAGGCATATGGTCGAGGTACTTAAAATTTTCTTCATGCACGACCTCGTTCTAGATTTCGAATCGGGGGGCTTATTTTTTGCCGGTTGCACCGGTTTGGCCGTAGGCATTAGGCGATACGCCGCCCGATCCGGCGGACATCTCACGGCCGTCGGCAAGTTTTACAGTTGAGCAGGCCGCAAGATGAGTTCCGTCTTTGGCGCGAAATCCCTTTACTATCACCACATCGCCCGGCTTCAACGTGTCCTTCCGCCATCCTTGGCGGTAAATGACATTGGGCGGGCCGCCCTCGAACGCCCAGTTCACAACTTTGCCGTCCTGGCCTTTCACGTCCACATAGAAATAAATATGCGGGTTCATGAATTCCATCTTTGTGACGACGCCACTCAGGGTGATGGGATGATTTTGCTCGAACTCCACGGCAAATCCGTGGTGCGCAAAAATGGGAGCAGAAGGTGAAAAAAGAAAAGACGCAATTCCCAGGACAAGGAATAAAGTAATTTTCAAGATGGCACCTCGAAAAGAGCTACCGAGCTTGCCTCTTTGTATAACTTTAGGAATCGATGGGTCAAGGACAGCGAATTGAAATTACTTTTTGCGCATCATGCGGTTCGCATCGGCATAAGGCAGCGCGCCTTCTGTCATCGTTTTAAAAATACCTTCTTCGCGAAGTTCGCGCGCCAGGCGGCCAAGAAAACCGAGCGTCGCGCGCATCGGCCCAGATCCAACGCTGACGCGTGCCACTCCAAGTTGTTGCAACTCGGCAACTGGCGGCGTGCCGACCGTCGCCAAAATGTTCAGTGGCCCGGCGACACCGCGTGCCAGTTGGCCAATCGTTTGGCTATCTTTCACACCGGGAACGAAGAGCGATTGCGCGCCAGCTTCACGGAAAGCATTCAACCGCTCAATCGTGCGGCTGAGCCGAGTTTCCGCTGTCCCAATGCTGTACAAAAATATATCCGTGCGCGCATTCAGCACAAACGGAACACCCACGCTCCTTGCGGCCTCCAGGACAGCGCTGATCATTTCCTTCTGCTTACTTAAATCCTGCAGAAAATCAGGCTTATCCTCGGCGCCATCTTCCAGGTTCATGCCCACGGCACCGGCGGCAATCACGGCGCGCGCTGTGTCTGCCACTTCTTCAGGTGTGCTTCCGAATCCCGCTTCCACATCCGCGGTGACC
>DATAPT010000245.1:0-3177 GCA_036265065.1 Candidatus Acidiferrales bacterium
ATGGGCCTGTCATTTCCAATTTCTCCCGCTGCAATCGTCCGCGTCGTTCGCACGCCGGTTACCTGCACACCCTCCATCGTTTGGGAGCCGAGATCCTCCGTCGTGGCTTTGCCCTGGTCGCTCGCGATAAAGGTTCTCTGCAGCATGATTCCTTCGGGAGGTGGACCCGGCGGCAGGCCGCCTGGAGGCATCGAATCGCTCATTTGCATAATCACTTTGCCTCCGCCGGCCATTGCGCCGGCCATATTCATATTTGCGTTCGGCGGAGGCATTGGCGGAGCTGGCATTTTTTGCGCAGTCTTGTCCGTCAAATTCAACGTGTACGCCGCCTGCGCCACGGGATCCTGGATGAATACGAAATGCGGAGCATCGGCAGCTGACATGTTGCCAATGACGGGTAATGGCGCGTCCTGCCGGGTGCGGCCCTGGGCATCTCGTGCCACGTTTCCAGACATGGTCTGAGTAATTTTTGTTCCATCACTCAACGTTTGAATGCTTTCGTTTGTGATCGTGGCGGAGTAGGGCGCTCCTTGAACCGGGGCGAATTGCCCTTTTGCAGCCACGCCCATTCCGACGGTTGTAACGGGTCCGGCGCTCTGAAAATAAACTGCGTTTCCAGGTTCCTGTGCAAAAATGCACGGGGACGCCGTCAGAATCATTCCCGGAATTATTCCCAACGATATTTTTAAAATGAGTGCACTCTTCATGGCCTTGTCGTTCTCCTTTCAAATCCTGCAAGCATCGGGCGCAATCGCATTCCTTCGGCCGTCCCATCCGCCGAAATCGTCAGATCCGCCATAAAATTCACACCTTCGGGAACCGCTCCCGGTGGGAAGATTTCGTCGGCGGGAATCGCAATTTGGATCATCGCCTCTTCCGGGGAGTCGTAGTCGACCACGCTCTGCACCGGCGCCGAATTCTTACTTTGAACTGGCACGATTCTCAATTCATTCGTGCCTGCGTGCTGCTTATGATTCCGGTGATTCGGCGGAGCTGTCACCGGCAGTGGGGTCCCAGCGACAGCCAGTGAAGTTGCCGTTGTGACTTGCGGAAGTTGCATCGTCGATGGCGTAACGCGCGCTCGCGGCCACGCGAGGAACAGCACTATGACGGCAGTAACCATGCCCGCAGCGATAGTTAACGGCGCCCATCCTGACGCTACACGGCGAGGGTTCACCTCCATCGCCTCATTGCAATACGCGTCAACCTCGCGGCTTACTTTCGCGAACACACCAAGCAGCCCACGGCATTCCTCGCAGGTCTCAAGGTGCAGTTCGACTTTGACCGCTTCTTCGGCCGGCAGTTCATGGTCCAGCAAGGAAACTAATTTATTGGAAAATTCACACATTACATTTCTCCGCTAACTTCCTGATGGCGCGATCGACTGTATCGCTCACCGTGGATGTCGCAATCCCCATGACTTCGCCAATTTCGCGGTAACGCAGTCCCGCGGAGCGCAGCAGCAGGCACTCTCGCTCGGGCGGCGTCAGCAGGCGCATGGCCTTCCCAAGTTGTTGATATTTTTCCTTTTCCAGCACGGCATGCTCGGGCGTAGCCTCATCCACCGTTGCGTTTATTTCCGAATCCATTGGCTCGCGAAAATGGCGATCGTAACGGTTCTGCCGGTTCCTCGCCTGATTGTGCGCCACACGATATACCCAGCCTCGAATATTCTCCTGCGATCCGCCCGAAGTTAAGTGCCGGTGAAGACTGAGAAAAGTGTCCTGCACCACATCCTGTGCTTCGTCGCTGGAAAGTCCGAGGCACACCAGGTATCGAAGCAAAGGTTTGCGCAGTTCGCGATACAGGGTCGTGGCCTCGCTCGTGTCGGTCAATAAGCGCGAGAACGGCAGGGCTGGGTTTGCGGCATCGCCACTCATAAGGTCCTTGTCATCGCGCTTCTATGTACATAACAAGTGAGGCTGTCGATTTTCCGGATTGGGCGTGGGAATTTGTGCGAGCTCGAATTTACCTCGCGCGCGTTGAGCGGAGCGCGAATCACAATGAGGCAATCCTGGGGGCGCCAATCTCCTGATTGGCGCTCCCAGGAAAACATACAATTCCGCGAGAAATGCGAGTTAGAGATAAGCAGCCGCAGCGATCATCAAATCTGCGAGTAGGCCGTCGGTGTCAGAATCAGGTTGGTAATGTTGGAAACGATGGGTTCGAACGCGTATTTCGACTGCGTCGAGTACGATTTCCAATCGTCAGAGGCGCGGAAGGCGGCCCACTGTTTGTCGCGCGTGGCCAGACTGTCAAAGCACAACATATAAGTCAGGCTGGGCAAGCGAGGACCAATGAGGGTTTCGCTGTAAAAAATTTGTTCGAAACCGTTCTTGGCAAAAATGTCGGCTTCGCCCGACTGCATCATTTCCACTTTGCGGCGGTGATCCTGATCCGTCGCACCCTCATAGATGCGCAATTCGAAAACGCGCGGCCCGCGCGACGAGGTCGCCTTCGGCAAAATTAAATTCGGCCATTTCTCGAATGCTTGCAGGAACGAACTCTCCATGCGGTCGAAGGCAGGTTCTTTCGCCGGAGCGTTCAGGAAAGATGCGCCGGCCTTCACATAATCACCGTCTTGGATCAGGCGATTCTCAATCGTAGCGAGCGCCTCGGCCGACATGCCGGGCATGAGCACGTACATTGTTGGCGTGTCCGGCCCAATCGTAAGATCGAAGACGCCTACGGGAGAAACGGACAGGCGGTTCAAGGCGGGAATTAGCGCATCCTTGAAAAAATCATCGCACATTTTTTTCTGCGGCCCGGCGTTGACGTGATAGCGCCGTAATTGATAAAATTCGCGGCCCTTTTTGTCCATCATGCTTCCCTGCGCCGCTTCCAGCGCGCCCGCCGGAGCCGTCACCGCCAGCGCGGATGCCGCGAGAGTAGACGCCAAAAATTTTCGCCGTTCCATGGGAAACCTCCATATGAATCAAGGCTGATCGAGCAACCAGCCCTCTTGCGCAGTATGGTCACACAATTTTTTGCAAGTGTCTATTGCTGTAGCCCGCCTCTTCAGAGGCGGGGGTTTAAATGCCGGTACGTCTAAACCCCCGCCTCTGAAGAGGCGGGCTACAGCAGTTTTTTTTCGCAACTCGCAGCTACTTTCTCGCCTGGGTATCCGTCTGAGCCGATTCGCGTGCGCGATCCAATATATACGCGTGAATCAGTCGT
>DATAPT010000246.1:0-2371 GCA_036265065.1 Candidatus Acidiferrales bacterium
ACGCATGGCGCACTGGTGGTTCGGCATCCTTACACCATGCCGTTTCGGAACACGCGACCGACGATCGATTCCTACCCGAAAAGGGCTCTAACTTTTCCGATGCGCTCATCACAGCAAAAAAACTCCATCTCAGTAGGTAAACGCTGTTCAAATCTTTGTCAAGGAAAGAGTGCACTTGACCATATCTTTTTGTTATCGACAAGAACATGCCGCCTTATTTCGGCGGATATTATTTGCAGGCGACGTCTCTATCGCCTCCTCTTCGGAGATTTTTGTTCGTTAGGATGCTGTTCGATGAATGGAGGTTGGCAAATAGTGATCAAAAACGGTCGCGGGAAATCATTTATTCGTTTCACTTGCTCGACAGAAGCGAACGCGTCGCGGTATAACTCTCTGTCGCCAACAGGAGATTTCTTCCCCGCGGACTCAACACGGAAACCGCACACGGGACTGGCGATCCACGAGACATGATAGAAGCAGCCACACCGCTCATGCGGCAATACCAGTCTATTAAGGGGCGGTATCCCCACGCGCTCGTGCTGTTCCGGCTGGGAGACTTCTACGAGCTTTTTTATGAAGACGCGATAGCCGCTTCGCGCGAACTGCAGATCACCCTCACCTCCCGCAATCGAGAGCGCGGCGAGCCGATTCCCATGTGCGGAGTTCCCTTCCACGCGGCTGAGGGATACATCGCGCGGCTTCTTCGCGCAGGGTACAAGATTGCCGTGTGCGATCAGATGGAAGCGCCGACTCCGGGAAAGAAACTGGTGCGGCGCGAAGTGGTCAGGGTCATCACTCCCGGGACAGCCACCAGTCTCAACGTTCTCGAACCCAAGGAAAATAACTATCTGGCAGCCATTTCCCGCGCAGCGGGCGGGACGCCCATCGGATTTGCCTATGCGGACGTCACGACCGGAGAGTTCCGCGCCGCGGCGTTTTCAGGCGAAGATGCGGATGAGAAGTTGCGCGATGAGCTGCACAGACTGAAGCCTCGAGAAATTTTGATTCCCCGGCAAGCCAGTTTGTTCAGTGCGCCGGGAACGGAAACGGAATCGGCTGCTCCGGCCCCGGGATCGCGGCCAGATATTCGCGAAGGGGTTGAAACGCGGATCGATGAATGGGTTTTTCGCGCCGACTATGCGGAACGGGTGCTGCGGGAGCAGTTCGGCGTGGCAACACTAGATGGATTCGGGCTTGCCGGACATCCTCATGCGGTTTCCGCAGCGGGCGCGGTGGTTCATTATTTACGCGAAACGTCGGCCATGGATCCGGAAAACGGCAATCGGTCTGGCGCGGCGCTCGGGCATCTGGAACACGTAAGGTATTACGAGCAGGCGGACGCGCTGGTGCTCGATATTGTTACGGTGCGCAATCTGGAACTCGTAGCACCGATATTTTTTGAAGATGGCGTGAAAGGCGCTTCCCCCACGCTACTGAACGCACTGGACGAAACGGCTACGGGCATGGGAGCGCGGCTACTGCGGCAATGGATTTTGCGTCCGCAGGTGAATCGCGACGAGATTCGTGCGCGGCTCGACGCTGTAACGGAATTGAAGAATCATACGGTGCTGCGGGAAGAAATTCGCCACAACCTATCCGGCGTGCAGGATTTGGAGCGGCTGGCGGGGCGCGTGACGCTGGGCGTGGCGTCGCCGCGCGATCTGCTCGGGCTCAAACAATCCTTGTCGCGGATACCTTTACTGCGAAAATATTTGTCGAATTGCGCGTGCGAACGTCTCTCCGCGCTGCATGTGGAGATGGACGAGTTGGGAGATGTGCGCGAACGGATTGAAGTCACGCTTGCCGACGATCCGCCGGCGCTGGCTTCCGACCCGGGCGTGATTCGACGCGGCTGCGACAAGGAATTGGATGAGCTGCGCGAAATTTCGCAACACGGAAAACAAATTATCGCTGCAATGGAAGAACGCGAGCGCAGGCGCACGGGGATCGGCTCGCTCAAGATTCGCTTCAACCAGGTGTTCGGCTACTACATTGAAATTTCCAAAGCGAATCTGCATCTTGTGCCGGCCGATTTTGAACGCAAGCAAACACTGGTGAATGCGGAACGGTTCACTTCGACCGAGTTGAAAGAGCACGAACAGAAAGTATTGTCGGCCGAAGAGCGCGTGTTGGCGATCGAGCGTCGTCTGTATTCGGAAATTCGCGAGTCCATCGCGCGAGAAGCGGGGCGGCTGCGGCGCACGGCCGCGGCGATTGCACAACTCGACGTCCTGGTGAATTTTGCGCGCATCGCCGCCACGCGAAATTATACGCGGCCAGAATTTACGGATAAGGCGCTCGCGAAAAAAGGAGAACGCGGCGTCCTGATGATCGCCGGCGGGCGGCATCCGGTGATTGAAAAGCTTCTGGA
>DATAPT010000247.1:0-2339 GCA_036265065.1 Candidatus Acidiferrales bacterium
CTGTGTGTCCGGTTTCTTGCCACATGTTCTTCGTTGACGCAGCGGTGCGCCCCGGCCTATAGTGGCGCACTTTTCAAAGAGGCAATCGTTGCTCGATCGAATTTTTCATCTCTCGGAAAATAAGACCACCGTGCGCCGCGAACTTCTGGGCGGCCTGACTACCTTCATGGCCATGGCCTATGTCGTGGTCGTGAACCCGCGCATCCTCGGAGAAGCGGGCATGCCAGTGGAGGGCGTGCTCTTCGCGACTTGCGTTTCGGCCGCGATTGCAACGCTCGTGATGGGCCTGTGGGCTAATTATCCCATCGCGCTCGCGCCGGGCATGTCGCTGAATGCGTACTTCACGTATTCGATCGTTCTGGGCCGAGGCGTGCCGTGGCAAACCGCTCTTGGCGTCGTATTTCTTTCCGGTTCACTATTTCTACTTCTCACTCTGACCAATATTCGCGAGCATATCGTGAACGATATTCCCGATTCCCTGAAGCATGGGACAGCGGCGGGCATTGGTTTCTTCATCGCCTTCGTCGGGTTACGCAACGCGAAAATTATCGTAGCGAGCACGGCTACGTTCGTTACGCTTGGAAAATCTTCCGACCCACAGGTGCGTCTCGCCGCGCTCGGTTTGATTATCATCGCCATTCTGATGTCGCGAAAAGTTGGCGGCGCGATTCTGATTGGCATCGTCGCCATCGCGCTGGCCGGAATTCCGTTGGGACTGACCACCGTGCCGTCGCACATATTTTCCTGGCCGCATCCGGGCGGCACATTCCTGAAACTCGATTTTCGCTCCGCGTTTAAAATCGGTCTCGGCGATCTGGTCTTCGTCTTTTTCTTTGTGGATTTATTTGACAACGTTGGCACACTCGTTGGCGTGTGCGAACAAGGCGGATTTTTGCGCGACGGAAAATTTCCGCGCGCCAGCCGCGCGTTGCTCGCCGACGCCTTTGGCACGATGGCGGGCGCGCTGACCGGAACATCCACCGTCACAAGTTACATTGAAAGCGCGGCGGGAGTAGCGGCAGGAGCGCGAACAGGTCTCGGAAACGTATTGATAGCAGCGCTATTTGTGGCGGCAATTTTCTGCGCGCCGCTCGTCGCCGCCGTGCCAACGTACGCCACGGCCCCGGCTCTCATTCTGGTCGGCGCGCTCATGTGCGCTTCCCTGGCAAAAGTGGATTGGGACGATTTCACCGAAGCGTTTCCCGCTTTCATCACGACGGTGGCAACGCCACTCACATTCAGCATCGCCACAGGGCTAAGCCTGGGCCTGCTTTCCTTCACCTTCATCAAAATAGGCACCGGCAAAATAAAACAAATCAGCCCGTTAATTTGGGTCTTGTCCGTCCTGTTTTTGCTGCGCTTCGCTTTCCTCGGCGCCGAATAAAACCAACTTCGGAATTCCAGTGGAGCAGGTTTGAGAATTGACAATTTTTTAGCGTTGTTATTGATTGGAGTTGGCAGCGACCGCCGGACAATTCATCGTCGCTCCAGCCGCTGAAAAATCGGAACCTACCGCAAGCTGAAAAATGGAAATGTTGTCTCCAAAATTCTTCGGATTCAGGCAGCGAAACTGCGGGTTCGATGAAATCAACTCCCGCGCCAAGGTAACTCCCCAACCGGATTGCACGACCCAGACTTTGTCTCCCGGATTCAAGTTCTGAGCTTTTGCAATTTTTGGAAAATTTGCCAGGAAAAAAGGAGCTTGCATTCCCCATGCCTGGTAAGAGGCAATCGTGTAACCGTGGCATCTGAATCTGGAAACAGGCAGGCTGAATGCGCCGACCGGCAAGATTTGCTGTGAACCGCAAAAATTATAGACAAACATGATGGCGCTTTGATAATCAGTCACGATCCGTTCGCCCGGTGGAATTGTCTGGTAGATATATTTCACGGCATCCTTCATCAATGCAGCTTGCTGGTTTTCTTTGGAAATAAAAGGCTCAGACAGCTTGTTCCCCGTGTACGTGGATCCCACTAAGAGCGCCGCGATCACAATGGCAGCCCAGAGTTTCCGACCGGAAATTGTCGCGATTAAAAAGCTCAACGGAGCTATCAGAAACGGAGCAAGAAATACGGTGTGGCGGCTGCCCACATATGGATAGTATTTAAAAATCCCGACGACAAAAAGCGTGACAATTGGAACCAACATAAGGACGCCCGTAAGGCGTGTCCGCAGGTTTATCCGTTGGAACGCCCCTTCCCAGAATAGGATGGCTGCAGAGGCTGCAATCCAAAGGAGAAGCAGGCCAGGGACGAGGAACCGATTGGCAAATAAAAACAAGAAAATGTCACTCGTGCGTTCCCAAGCGTAGGTAAGAAAATGTTGATGGCCGGTGTGA
>DATAPT010000248.1:0-3934 GCA_036265065.1 Candidatus Acidiferrales bacterium
ATGATGTGGCCATGATGTGGTATGCGCGGCAGGGAAGCCGCGAGCTTGTCAGCAGCCGCGGACATTTGGCCGATCACGTCGGCCTCAGCGTCACGAACCTCGACGCGTGGATCGCCAAGCTGCACAAAGAAAATGTAAAATTCCTGGAGCAACCTTACATGTTGGGCGATACCCGCGCCGTAATGATTGAGGGCCCGAGCCACGAGGCGATCGAACTCGTCGAGATCAAGTAGCCCCGTTCAACGCGCGATCCTGCAACTGAGGTAGGACGGGCAGGCGTTTTTTTTTGTCACTCGGGAAGGTCGCGGGTTGCGCCAAGCGCAGCTAAATTGGGTGCGCAAATGGGAGTTTTTCCAAATGAAGAAATCCATCTCCGCGGAATCTGCCTCAGCCTTAATCGACGAGAGGATCAAGGAACTTGGTGACTGGCGTGGCAAGATGCTGGCGAAAGTGCGTGACCTCATTCACGAGGCTGACCCTGAAATCGTTGAAGAGTGGAAGTGGATGGGAACACCCGTCTTTTCCCGCGGCGGAATCGTCTGCACAGGGGAAACTTACCAGCAGGTCGTTAAGATGACTTTTGCCAAAGGCGCCGCGTTGAAAGACCCCGATGGCCTGTTCAACTCCAGCCTCGACGGAAATGTAAGGCGCGCCATCGACATCCACGAAGGCGAGAAGATCAATGCGCCGGCGTTGAAGGAACTTATTCGCGCCGCCGTGGCGCTTAACCTCAAACCCAAGAGCAAGCCGAAACCTAAGCGCGCGAGCAGCAAGCGAGGCTAACTAGCTTCATCCAGCATGAGGATTCGCTTTTTTAAAAAGTGAGCAGGAACGTTAAATGAATTTGAATCTAAACCCGGACCCTTACAGGGCAAAGGGGCCGGAAACCGAAAATTCTAAGTCAAATAGTGGCGCGCATGGCTGAGGTTCCTTTCAACCCAATGTGATACAAGATCCGTAGCTTATACTGACGGAGGTTTGAAATGTATTTACGATTCCTGAGCCTTTCGGCAGTGATCTTTGCCTTTCAGTTATCTTTCCCTGCCGATACCGCCCAAACAATGCGTCAAAAGTACGGTCCGGCAATCTCTGAGGCGTTCCTCATGAAACCTGGAGTTGTGGCTACTGCGAGCTTCGGGATGAGCGGTCACGTGTGCGAAATTGTGGTGCGCCCGGAAGAAACTGCACAAATAAAAAGCGGGAAGACGTTCAAGCATCAAGAGCTTACCGATCTGATCGATGAATTAGTTCCCGTGAATGAACGAGGCAAGCCAATGTTTGGGGTCCTTGTCAATTTCAGATGTTTGCCAGACGATAATTGCGCCGGGACTTCCTCTGAGAGTGAGAAAGTTTCAATTTACAGGAACGGAGAAAATGATCGAGAACGTTACGCCACGATTCAATGGACCCGTGACGAGTGTCATCCAAGGGTAAAGCATTAGAGCTGTCGGTGGGTGGTCTGCCCTTTCGAATTACACACCAACTTCGTTGTCGGCCTGACTCGGTTGCAACCTAAGTCGCGCCACCGGCCATTTTCCGGAGGCGATCGTTTGCGAAATACTGAGCCTGCCCTTCTTGGATGGCTTGCAGAACGAGACCTGCGACGAATTCAGGCTTGTCGCCTTCAGCGTAATTGGCCGCCGGCCCGCCGTTGCCTGGATTTCCCATCCTGTTTTTTCCAAAGTTTGTGGCAGTAATGAACGGATAAATTTCACTGACCACGATGCTGTCCTTTTCCAGTTCGGCGCGTGCCGTGAGGCTGAAACCAACGAGCGCCCTCTTCGAAGCCGAGTAAACGCTATATTGAGGGATCGTCATGAACGCGGTCCCCGAATTGATGTTCACAATGCTTCCGCCGCCCTGCGCCCGCATCAGCGGAATCACGGCCTGCATGGCGACAATGGGACCCAAAACATTGAGATGGAAAATTTCGTCAAAAAGCGCGGGCTCGATCTTCTCAATCGAGGCGCCATAGCTGCGCCCGGCATTATTTACGAGTCCGTCGAGGCGGCCGTAATGCTCATGCACGGCGCTTACAACTTCCCGCACTTGGTCAAACTTCGTCATGTCCATCGTTACAGGAAGACTGCATGGAAGTTGTTGTGCCAATTTTTGCAGGGCGTCGGTGCTGCGCGCGAGCAGGGCGACTTTTGCGCCCCGCTCAGACAGGGCAATCGCCGTCGACAGCCCGATTCCCGACGAAGCGCCCGTGACAATGAATACGCGATCCTTGATTTGCATTGTTTTTATCTCCCTGAACTATGGCTTCGTGCTGTAGTACGGCAAAATCGATTGAACTCCCCGCTTATGAGCCACAGCAATGTTCGTCAATTATTTAGCCTGAGTCTAAATGTAAGTCCGCGTCATCCGTCCTACGTTCGATGCGCCACCGCGTAGGAGAACGGCCGTTCTTCTTTGCTTCGCCAGAAGTAATAGAGAATGATCACACTGGCGATCGCCGCGTACGCGCACCACAGCGAGGTGAACGCGTACCGTTTGAAGGCCATTACAATCAGGAGAATCGCCAGATTCGCCGCGCCAAACACAACCATGGACCTGATCTTCGAAAAAAACAGCGAACCGCATGTGGCAATCACGTAGAGCACAGCAACCGCCGTGTTATTTGTCGCCTGATTAATATAAACAATGCTGTTCCCCTTGACGGACACTTCCAAAGGGTATGCAATCAGGGCCCACAAAATATAGAGCGTAGTCCCTGCGCCTAGGATGAGGATGGGCTGCATCCGCCCGCGGCTCTTCTTGTCAGGCTCAAACAGGAACACACTGAGCGGTAACAAGAAGGGAAGAAGGCCCTGCGCGTAGAGAATGAACGCCGCAGCCATGTCGCGCGTTACTGCGGGCGATAAAATCCCATCCAATCCCAGCCAGACGAATCCCTCGATGAATTGATGGATCGCGAAAAGCGTGGGTAGCGAAGCGAAAAGTAATTCGCGCCGGTGCTTCACCTTGGTCATGGTGACTATGCCTGCGGCGCCCAGAAATCCACTGCCAACAAAATTCGCCACCGCAGAAAAACACATCGCTCGCACCCCTCGATGAAAGAATTACATCGGCTGTCACAGAATGCAAAATATTTCTAGTGGTATAAAGCTGCCAATTTCGGAGAAAAGGCGCCACTCTCCGGCTTCACATCCTTTTCAGCAGCAACCTTGCGAGAAACTTCGACGTCCAAATAGGTGCAATCATTTCTCAGCGAGGTCTAATACGATGTCAACGAATCATAATGCGCACCTTTCAGACAGATTGATCAAGACCATCGAAAGCAATGCAGGAGAATTCGCTCGAGGCACAGTCAAGCAGATACAAAGCAATCCACGGACAGAGTCGTATCACAAGCTTTCTTCCACAGAAATGTACGATCGGATTTATGAGATCCACCACGATCTCGGACGTTGGCTTTGGGAGAAATCAGATCAGGCCGTTCAAGCCCGGTTCAACCAGGTGGGAGAGAAACGCTGCAAACAGGGTGTTCCGCTCGAAGAGGTCTTGTGGGCCCTGGTTTTGACGAAGGAGCGTTTGCTCGAATACCTGGGCGCGTTCGGGCTGGTGGACTCGGCGGTGGAGCTGTATCAGCAACAGGAATTCGACAGGTTGATCGGCCACTTTTTCGATCGGGCTTTGTGCTACACAGCGGAAGGTTACGGGCGCCTGGCTTCCGCAAAGAGAAATCGCGAGATGATCACGACTTAAGAGGCTCGCGAGAACTCGCGGCGCTGGCTGGTTACAAAGAAGTGGCGAGTGGTCCGGGACTTGAAAAATTTTAGCGTTGAGGAAGCCCGAGTCCTCGGTTTTTGCAGGTGGGGGATTTTGACGCCCGATTCTCGCTTCCATTCAGCGGGCAAGTGCCTACCAGGGTTTCGTGGAGCCGGCGTCTCGCCGGCTGGTTTAAATTTATGGGGCTTGCTGCAGAAAA
>DATAPT010000249.1:0-7238 GCA_036265065.1 Candidatus Acidiferrales bacterium
CGGGTTGCGCTCCCGCAGAGCCCGCCTCCGCTTCACCAGCCGGGGCGCATCGCGCAATACAAGCAGGCGGCACTACAATCGAAATGCAGCGAACGGCGAAGAGTCTCTTAACCGGATGTCTCACTCAAGGGGACAACCCCAAATCTCTCCTTTCTTCTGATCATTAGATCGAGAGATTCCTCGCTTTGCTCGGAATGACAGAATGCGAAGGACTTGCATCAACGTGTCGAGCCATGAAAAACACGGCGATGAATTCTCCGTCGCATTGTAAAGTGTGTAGAAGGTCGGACCGCACAACCAAATATTTTAAATTTGTCATGGAGGATCGCGTGAAAAACGATCGCGACGGGAAATTCGCCACAAAGGATGGAATATCTTCGAAAGGAATTTCCCGGCGGCGCGTGCTGCAGGCTGCGGGCGGCGTCCTTGCCGCTGCCGCGCTGCCAGGAGACCCGCTGAAAAGTGCAGCGCTGGCGCCTCGACAGGAAGCTTCCAAACCGGCCGCTGCGGGGGCCACGGACCTTACCGGGCAACTGGCGCGGTATATGGTTGAGGCTCGCGATGGCGCGCTGCCACCGAATGTCACGCTCGAAGCCAAGCATCACATCCTGGACACACTGGGCGCGATGGTTTCCGGAAGCCGGCTCAAAGGCGGAGAAATGGGAATCGCGTACGTGAAGGCGCAAGGCGGCGTGCCGGAAGCGTCTGTAATTTGCAGCAACATTAAAACATCGATGATTAATGCCGCGCTCGCCAACGCCATGTGCGCGCACGGTGACGAAACCGATGACGTGGAACTTATGACGCACGGGCATCCTGGATCTTCGGCTGTTCCTGCAGCCCTGGCTATGGCCGAACGCGAAGGCCGCACTGGCCTGGAAATGCTGCGCGCCGTAACGCTCGGCTACGATGTGGCCAGCCGTTTTCTGATGGCGCTCGATCCGGACCTTTTGCGCGGAGCGCATCGCAGCGCGGAAGGTTTTGGCTCTACGTTCGCGGCTACCGCGGCAGCTGCTTCGCTTGCACGGCTGAATGAAACCGGAATGCGATATGCGCTTTCCTATGCCGCTCAACAGGTGTCCGGCCTTTGGAGCTGGACGATGGATACGCAACACGTGGAAAAAGCGTTCGATTTTGCCGGCATGGGCACGCGCAACGGTTTGACTGCCGTGACCATGGTGCAAGCCGGATTCACTGGCGTGCCGAATGTGTTTGATTGCGAGCACAACGCTCTTGAGGCGCATTCTTCCAAGCCGCGTCCTTCCGAGTTGGTAAAAGGCCTTGGCAGCCGCTATTTCATTGCCGAAACTTCCATCAAGACTTTTTCCGTTGGCTATCCGATCCAGTCTCCGCTGGATGCATTTTTAATTTTGCGGCGCGAAAATTCTTTGCGCGTGGACAATGTGGATCACATCGTCGTGCGGCTGCCTGCGGATGGCGCGGGAATCGTGGACAACAGCTCCATGCCGGACGTGAATCTGCAATACATTATCGCAGTGGCGCTGGTCGATGGCGCCGTTTCGTTCGCGGACAGCCATTCCTACGAGCGGATGAAAGACCCGCAAGTCCTCGCTGTGAAAGAGCGCGTGCAACTGATCGCCGACCAGAAGCTGGCCGATCCGGCGGCTCCGCGGAGCGGCATGGTCGAGGTAACGCTCAAGGATGGCCGGAAAGTCAGCCACTTCACCAAGTTCCCTCCGGGGACAAAAGAAAATCCATTGAACACGGAAGGCGTGAACACTAAGGTGCATGACCTGATGGCTCCCGTGCTGGGCGCGGAAAAAACGGCAAAACTCATTCAACAGATCAATTCGCTGGAAGATGTGCGCAACGTGCGCGAACTTCTGCCGCTGCTGACGATTTAGGATTGGGTTTAAGTAGCATAGGCTTCAGCCTGTGGATTTTAGGCCTTACAAGGCCACAACCCCGCAGGCTGAAGCCTATGCTACTTAAACCCACATTTTAGATTTGAGGATGCCAGGCTAAATTTTTTATGCGGGCAACGGCTTGCCTTTGGTTTCTTCGCCGAAAGGCACCAGGGCTAATCCCACCACAAAGGCCAGCGCGATCAGCGCGACGGGAATTCCAAAAGTTTGAAAGTGGCGGATTCCTGCTCCAACCAAAAACGTAAACCCGGCGGCGAAGAAGCGGCCAAGGTTGGTGATAAAAGCAAAAGCGCTGGCGCGACATTCCGTATCGTACTGTTCGGGCAGCCAAAAGGAATAGACGATAAAATTCGCTCCTCCGAGGCCCAGGAGCGCGGAGCACACGAGAAACCAGGCGATGGCATTCTGCTGCATATAAAACACGTGCGCGAAGGCCAGCCAGATTGCGAACATCATTACCACATAAAAAATGGCGAGCGTGGCGCGTCGGCCGATCCAGTCCGCGATAAAAGGGACGATCAATGCGCCGAGAACGGTAGCCACTCCGAGCAGCGCCGTCGAGTAAGAAGCGAGGCGCGCGCTTTCCGCGGCGGTTTTCCCGGCCCTTTGCGCGATGTAGGTCATAGCCGTCGGCGAATAGACCGATCCAGCCCACAGGCCCGCAAGCGACACGATCAAGAAGATACAATTGACGATCGTCCTGCGGCGATACTTCGGGGAAAAAAGTTTGAGGAATGCGTGGTGCATGGTGAACTTCGCGCCGAGTTCCTGCACCTTGCTTTCCCAGCGCGCAGGCTCATGCACGTTGTTGCGGATGAGGCCAATCAGCAGCGCGGGCACGCCACCCAGGGCAAACATCGCTCTCCAACCGTAGTGGCTGCCGATAAAAATATTGGCGATGCCTGCAAGAAAAAAACCAATGTAGTAGCCCGTGTGCATCAGCGCCGCGCCCATCGTGCGCCGCTCCTCGGGCCAATCTTCGGAAACGAGCGACGCGCCGATAGCCCACTCGCCGCCAATGCCGACGCCCGCCATGAAGCGAAATACCGCGAGGCTCCAAACGCCCGTGGCAAAAGCCGCCAGCAGCGTGAAGAGAGAAAAACATAAAATGCTGAACATCATGGTGCGCACGCGGCCAAAGCGATCCGCGATCGGTCCCCAGATAAGCGCTGTGCCGTAGCCAATCAAAAATAGTGTAAAAAAAATGCCGCCGTAATAACCAACATTTGCGGGCGTGGCGGGGATTCCGGAACGCGGCGATAGTTCGGTGAGCGCGGGAACGAGCACGAGCGAATAGATGAATGAATCCATTCCGTCCATGCTCCAGCCGCCCCACGCGGCCCAGAAACTGCGAACCTGGTTGCGCGTGAGCTTGGGCTTTCCGGCGGCGTTTAGCGGTGTTTGTGCGGTGGTCACGCGAGTCCGAGCACGTGGGCGGCGTTGCGATCCAGAATTTTTTCGGCATCGCCGGGTTTCAAGCCTGAGTCGCTAATGTATTGAATCGCGCGATTGTAAAGCTCGCCCGCTTCATACGGAAAATCCGAGCCAAGACAAATGCGGTCCGCGCCCATCGAATCGACCGCAGCGCGAAGCGCCGGCGGATGTCCGTGGCCCACGCTGCAATACCACATGCGCTTGGCCGTGACCGTCGGCAATTCGGGAAGCGGATGCTCCCACTTGGAAATATTGTCCAGCCGCTGGAACACCATGGGAATCATTCCACCAAGATGCGAATTGATGATTTTCAGTTTCGGATATTTCTGCGGAATGCCCGCCTCAATCAGATGCATCACAGACACGGTATCTTCCATTGGCGCGCCAATCGCCCAGCGCAGGTTGTAAGGAATCACAAACGGAGAATCAATGCCGTTTCCCGATGGATGAATGTATAGCACCGACGCACGGCGGTTGAGCTCTTCATAAAACGGCGCGAAAGACGGGTCCGCGATGGAGCGATTTCCGATGAACGTGGTGATGGTCGCGCCCACAAATTTCAATTGGTCGAGAGCGCGCTCCAGTTCCTTGAGCGCTTCGTCGACGTGAGGCAGCGGCACGGCCGCGAAAGCTTTAAACCTTTTCGGCCAGCGGCTTACAGCATCCGCGTAGAGGTCGTTCGCCATGCGCGCCGCCTTTACCGCGTGCTCTTTATTTTCGAAGCTCGGCGCTTGCGGACAAATATCGAGAATCTGCATCTCGACTCCATTTGCATCCATGGCGGCGAAGCGCTTATCCATTTCCGCCTGGCCCATCCCAGCGCCCTTGTTGCGCTGCGTGCCGGTGTCTACGTTTCCGTAGCTTTGGCAGAGATCGAGATATTCGTCATTCCACAAATGCGCGTGGACGTCGATGCGCATGCCCTTCTTCGCTTGAGCGCCGAGAGTTGCTCCGGTCAGAAGCCCCGCTGCCGCAAAAGAACCCGCGCGCAGCACTTCGCGCCGCGTGAAACCGCATCCGCATCCCATATTGGAAAATCCTCCCTGCCCTTATCGCATTGATAGAAACTATTGTACGACGGAATGTTTTCGTAGCACAGGCTTCAGCCTGTGGGGTTTTGTCGTTGTAAAGTTCCAACCCCACAGGCTGAAGAGACTGCGGAAAAAGTCGGTTCGACGTGAGGCCTAGTAGCACAGGCACTTCTGCCTGTGCGGGTTTTGCTCGAGTTAACAAGAGCGCACAGGCAGGAGTGCCTGTGCTACCTAAATGCATCGCTAAACACTAGCGTTGCGAAGCTTTACCGGATGCAACCTTGGCATTGTATTCCGCGGATTTGCGGCGCGGAATGGTCAATGCATTCCAGTCTGGACCGGCGAAATGTTTGGCGAGAAAAACAATTTGTCCGACGTGATAGGAATAGTGAGCCACCTGGCGATGAATCGTCTGCATCACGGAGTGAGCTTCCGAGCGAATGTACGCGGTGCGGGAGAGATCGGCATCTGTCAGAGGGCCCAGAGCCTCGAATGCAAGCTTCCATCCGGATTCCCAGAGAGCGAGAAGTTCGTCGCGAGTTTTCGGAGGGACTTCGAATTCCGAATCCCGATCGCGGTCCGGCTTCTCGCCGTCGCTGGTCAGAAAATCCGTCCAGCGCGAGCGCATGTTTCCAGCAAGATGCTTCACGATGATGGCGATGGAATTCGACTCGCCGTCCAGGACGGCGAAGAGCCCGTCATCGGAGACTTGCGACATGGCCCGGTCGCCCAGCCGCTTGTAAAAGTGGAGCAGATCGACCGAATCTTTCAAACATGAGGTGGTAAATTCGAGTGCCATGCACGGATTTTGATGCTGCATTCGATGGAAATCAAGCGAGGAAGTGAAGAGCTGGGTTCGAATGTATTACACAGGCTTTTGACTATGTGGGTTCGGCCTTGCAGGGACTAAACCCCACACAGGCTGAAGAGTCTGTGTGAGAACCCGGTTTTGGATCATGTAGTGCCCGCTTGAAGGCGGGCGCTACAAAAACGCGTCGATTTTGAGTTCTCACACAGACTCTGAAGCCTGTGTGCTACAAAAGGCAAATTAGGCGTAAAATGGATTTATGTCGAAAAAGCCTGCACCGACCGTTGAAGTGACTTGCCCTTGTTGCGAAGCCAAGCTTACGGTGGATACCGATCTGGCCGTGGTTCTCGCTCACACTGCTCCTGTAAAAGCCGCACCCAACGTTGATATCAGCGACGCTGCACGGATCCTTGCCGATCAGGCCCAGAGGCGCGAAGACAAGTTCCGCGATTCGTGGGAGGCCGAGAGCAAGAAGGAGGACGTGCTCAACCGGAAATTTGAAGAAGCGCTGAGGAAGGCGAAAGATCAGCCAGCGGAAAAGCCTTTGCGCGATTTTGATTTGTAGGCGCGCTAGTAGCGCGGGGTTCAGCCTGCGGGGTTGGGCCTTGCAAAGACTCAACCCGCGCAGGCTGAAGCCACTTAAGAAATCTGGCATAATTAGGTACGTGCAAAAATTTCCTGTTCGCATCGGCCTATTTATTCTTGCAGCATTGGCATTGCTGAATTTAAATAATGCCCAGTCGAGCGCTGCTCCTTCCCAGGGAAATTCTTCAACCAAATCTCAAAAACTGCCGCGGCCCATGCCGCTCGGGCGCGACTTGTCTCTGGAACGCGATGCGACGTCGGGAGAATTGCGCGCAACATCGAAGAGTTCCCCTCCCGCGCCACCGCCTTCCAACGCAATTCGCTCCCGAGTTACTTTAGTGCAAGTCCCGTGCACAGTGACGGCGCCAGACGGGACGCAGGTGCGCGGCCTCAGCCAAAATGATTTTCATTTATTTGAAGATGGCGCAGCGCAGGAAATTGCCTCCTTCGATGCTTCGGCCACTGCCGCCAGCGTGGTGCTGGTGGTCGACGCGAGCCCCAGCATTTTTCATGCGCTGGGCGAAATGCGCGACGCGGCGCGCTCTCTTGCAGCAAATCTTTCTCCCACTGATGAAATTGCGGTCGTTTCTTTTTCGTCGGAAACGCACCTGCTTTTGCCGTTTTCCACGGACCGCGCGTTACTCGAGCGCGCCATTGATTCGCAATATCTCTCCAAGGTAGAAAATTCCTCGGAATCGCGCATTTATGAATCAGTGTTTCTCGCTGCGCGTGAATTGTTTCAGGGACGTACTGGCCGCAAAGCCATCGTCCTGCTTACGGATGGGCAGGACAGCGGCCTGGGGCTCACCTGGGACCAGCGCAGCGCAATGCCCAGCACTGGCGCGGCCGGATCACGCCTGGCGTTTGACGATGTGGCGCGGGAACTGGGCGCGGATGGAGTCGCTCTGTTCATCGTTTCCACCGAGAATCGCCCCCACGGGATGACGCCGGAATGGCTTGAGGCGCATCACACAGATATGCTGATCAATGCCGAGACGCGTAAGCAAAACATGCCGAATTACACTTTGTATCTTGCGGAGCTGGCGAGGCGAGCCGGGGGACAACTTTATTTCCTGCGCGAAGTTGGAAATTTGACGGAAATTTATCGACGCATTGCGCTGGCAATCGGGGCACAATATACCATAGGCTTTTATCCATCGGAAGGAACCATGCGCCCAGGGTGGCGTTCGCTCGCCGTGACTTTAGATACGGGGGCGAAAGTTCCTGCCGGTTCAAAGCTTATATACCGCACATCCTATTATGTTTCGGCGTTTCAGTAGTGCAGGCTTCATAAAAAACGGAGAATTCATGCAGGCAAAAATCGAAGTGGAAAAATTTGATCAATCGCGTTTCAAGGTACGAGTCATTGAAGGCGGGAGCGAATCTGGTCACCAGGTCACGCTAACTCCAAAAGATCACGCCAAACTCGGAAACGGTACGGTTGCGCCCGAAGAATTGATCAGAAAATCGTTTCAGTTTTTGCTGGAGCGGGAG
>DATAPT010000250.1:0-8341 GCA_036265065.1 Candidatus Acidiferrales bacterium
CTGTACTATACAATGCAGGATCGAAATGCATCCTGACAAGCAATTTTTATACCGTCTGCACTTTATTACCATTCCTCGCAGCCATTCGCAAAACTTTAGCAACGCGCTTTAGCCCTGGCGGGTAATCGTCATGTTCCGCAGCACCGCGATCCGCTTTGAAAGCGGCGGGTGGGTACTGAACATGCCGGAAAGGACTTGCCCGGCACTCAATGGCGCCACGATAAACAGGGAAGCCGTTGCCGGAGAAACGTCCATCGGAATTCGTGCATTATAGGCGCCCAGCTTTTCGAGGGCGCTGATCAGTCCATTGGCGTGCCCAACCATTTGGACACCGGAAGCGTCGGCCGAGAATTCGCGCTGGCGGGAAATTCCCAGCTGAATCAGCAGGGCAGCGATCGGGGCAACGAGCAGCATAAGCAGCGCGGCCAGGCCTCCACCATTTCGATTTTCATCGCGCGAACCGCCAAAACCACCAAAGATCATAGCCCAGCGACCCATGGAGGCAATCATGGTAATAGCTCCGGCCAGCGTGGCGGCAATCGAAGTAATCAGGATGTCATAATTCCTGACATGTGAAAGCTCGTGCGCGATCACGCCCTCAAGCTCATCGTCATTCATCAAGTCCATCAACCCCGCCGTGACTGCAACGGATGCGTGCGAGGGATTGCGGCCCGTGGCAAACGCGTTCGGCGCAGCCTGCGGAATTACATAAAGCTTCGGCATTGGCAATTGCGCCTTGGCCACCAGCCTCTCCATCACTTGATAGAGGCGCGGCAATTCTTCGCGCGATACAGGCTGCGCTCCACTGGAGCTGAGCGCAATTTTGTCCGAGAAAAAATAAGCGACTCCGTTCATCACGATGGCGATGACAAAGCCGAAAATCATTCCTTGCTGGCCGGCGATCGCTTCGCCACCCAATACAAGCAGCATCGTTAGCGCCGTTAGCAAAAACAGTGTCTTTACAGCTCTCATAATGGCCACCTAACTATATATACGTAAAAAAGTCTAGAAGTTTCCGAAACGCGCGTCAATTTCACGCCCGGCAAACTGCTGTAGCCCGCCTCTTCAGAGGCGGGGACTTTCTGAGCCTATTCAAAAACCGTCTTTTTCGGCGCGCAACAAACTCGTATGCGTCTCGCAATTTACCGCCGGCGTCCCGATTTTGCAGCGGAGACTGAATGTTGCTCAATCTCCGCTTTTTCCGGTTGCCCTGGTGCGTCCTTTGATTCGACCCGCTCGAATTTCATTGCGTCCGTGTCCGGATCGATGTCGACGCGCACCAGATCGCCGGGCAAAACGCTGCCGTCGAGAATTTTCATCGCCAGCGGATCCTGAACGAGCCGCTGCACAGTGCGCCGCAGCGGACGCGCTCCGTAAGCCGGATCGTAGCCGTCCTGCACAACCCGCTCGCGTGCCGCGGGCGTCAGTTCGATGCGAACTTTTCGCTCCGCAAGCAGGCGCATCACTTTCGCCAGCTCCAGGTCGATGATCTTGTTCAGCTGTTCCTGACCCAGCGGGTTGAACAGCACAATGTCATCGATGCGGTTGATGAACTCCGGGCGGAACGCTTGCCGCAAGGCTTCCGTCGCCTCCTTGCGCGCGCGCTCCGGATCTTTTCCCGCCAGATCGAACAGCGCGCTCGATCCAACATTGGAAGTCATCACCAGCACGGCGTTGCGGAAATCCACCGTGCGGCCCTTGCCGTCCGTCAATCGACCGTCCTCAAGAATCTGCAACAAAATATTAAACACGTCCGGGTGCGCCTTTTCAATTTCGTCGAAAAGAATCACGGAATACGGATGACGCCGCACCTGCTCCGTAAGCTGCCCGCCCTCTTCGTAGCCAACGTACCCTGGCGGCGCTCCGATCATCCGCGACACGGAATGTTTTTCCATGTACTCCGACATGTCGAGGCGCACCATGGATTTTTCGTCATCGAACAAAAATTCCGCAAGCGCGCGAGCAAGTTCCGTTTTTCCGACGCCCGTGGGCCCGAGGAAAATAAACGAACCGATCGGACGGTTGGGATCGGAAAGCCCCGCGCGATTTCTGCGGATGGAATTGGCCACGCGTTCGAGGGCGGAGTCCTGCCCAATCACGCGCTGCAGCAGACGCTTTTCCATCGTTACGAGTTTCTGCGCTTCGCCTTCGAGCAATCGCCCGACGGGAATTCCGGTCCACTTGCTCACCAGCTTGGCAATGTCCTCTTCGCCGACTTCTTCCTTCAACATGCCGCCATTTTTTTGCACGTCTTCCAGATTTTTCTGCGCTGCGGCAATTTCTTTCTCGGCTGTGGCGAGTTTGCCGTAGCGGATTTCGGCGACCTTCGCCAGATCTCCGCTGCGTTCCAGGCGCTGCTCTTCTGCTTTCAATTTTTCAATTTGTTCCTTGGCGCTGCGAATTTTGGCGATGGCGGTTTTCTCCACCTGCCACTGCGCTTTGCGCGCGCTGGATTCTTCGCGCAGTCCGGCGAGTTCGCCCTCCAGTATTTTCAGGCGTTCCTTGGAGTGTGCGTCGGATTCGCGCAGCAATGCTTGCCGCTCGATTTCCAGCTGCATGATGCGCCGCTCAATTTCGTCGATTTCCACTGGCAGGGAATCGAGCTGCATGCGCAGGCTCGCGGCGGATTCGTCGATCAGGTCAATGGCCTTGTCCGGCAGAAACCGGTCGGTGATGTAGCGATGCGAAAGCGTGGCGGCAGCCAGAATCGCGGCGTCCTTGATGCGCACGCCGTGGTGCAATTCGTAGCGTTCTTTTAAACCGCGCAAAATCGCGATGGTATCTTCCGGCGAGGGTTCGGCGACCAGCACGGGCTGGAAGCGGCGCTCGAGCGCCGGGTCTTTTTCGATGTATTTGCGATATTCGTTCAGCGTGGTTGCGCCAATGGCGCGAAGCTCTCCGCGCGCCAGGGCAGGCTTCAGCATGTTGGAAGCGTCCATTGCGCCTTCCGCCGCGCCCGCACCGACAAGCGTATGTAACTCGTCGATGAACAGAATAATTTTTCCTTCGGATTCCGTGATTTCCTTCAGCACCGCTTTCAAGCGGTCCTCGAATTCGCCGCGATATTTCGCGCCGGCCACGAGCGCGGCCAAATCGAGCGCCACGACGCGCTTCGGGCGCAGCACTTCCGGCACATCGCCCGCAACGATGCGTTGCGCAAGGCCTTCGACCACGGCGGTTTTTCCCACGCCGGGTTCGCCGATCAGCACCGGATTATTTTTCGTGCGGCGCGCCAGAATTTGCATCACGCGGCGGATTTCATCGTCGCGCCCAATCACCGGATCGAGTTTGCCGCGCCGCGCAAGTTCAATCAGATCGCGCCCGTATTGTTCAAGCGCGCGGAATGTGGATTCGGGATTTTGCGACGTCACCCGGTGGCTGCCGCGCACGGACGTCAGCGCCTGCAGAATCGCTTCGCGCGACGCTCCGTATTTTGCCAGTAGTTCCGCGGCCTCATCCTTGCGGATGGTCGCAATGGCCATCAGAATATGTTCGGTCGAAACATATTCGTCCTTAAATTGCTCCGCTTCGACGAATGCCCCTTCCAGAACTTTGTTCGATGCCGGGCTCATCTGCTGCTGCACAGCGCCCGTTACTTTCGGCAGGCGCGCCAGCCGCGATTCAATATCGTTCGCCAATGTTTCCGGGCGCACTCCCAGCCGCGCCAGCAATGGCGGCACAACGCCGTCGTGTTGCGCAACGAGCGCGCCGAGCAGGTGCAGCGGTTCAATTTGCTGATGATCGTGCCGCGCCGCAATGTCTTGCGCGGATTGAATTGCTTCCTGAGCTTTCAATGTGAACTTGTCGAAGCGGACCATTTTTCTATACCTCACTACGGAATTGAACTTCTCTGTGTTCTCCTGTTTTCCTCTGTGGTCTCTGTGTTAAGTCTTTAAAGGTTTCAAAAAATTCAAGCGCTTAACACAGAGTGCACAGAGGAAAAAAGGAGAACACCAGAGACCGCCTGAGAGAACAGTATCAGAAACTTTGGGGTCGGCCTTTCAACCGGCCCATCTGGCATGACCTGACGCTGCCATGCGGCGCCGGAAAATTTACTTGCCGTTGCTTGCGCTGTTGACGCTGACTTTTACCTGGCGTGGTTTGGACTCCTCGCGCTTCGGCAGGGTCAAGGTCAGCACGCCATTCTTGTACTCGGCGCCAATCGCTTCCGCATTCACCGTGTTGGGCAGGGAGAAGCTTCGGCTGAACGCGCCGTACGTACGCTCCACGCGAAGGTAGCTTTCTTCCGAGACTGACTTTTCAAACTTACGCTCCCCGCGGATTGTGAGCAAGTTGTTCTCGACGCGTACGTCGATTTCGTTCTCGTTTACATCCGGCAGGTCCGCCTTTACCACCAGCTCGTTCGGGGTCTCGTAGATGTCTACGGCCGGAGCCCAGGTGGTCAAAGCTGAGTCGTCAGCTTGATGGCGGTAGGATTCGTTAAAAATCCTGTTGAATTGATTCTGCAGGCTGGATAACCCGCGAAAAGGTTCGAGATGAGCAATCGTTGCCATGATAGTGGTTCCTCCACGTAATGGATTGTAATGTAACAGCTGCACGAGCATAAAATATTAGCGTTGCATTGTCAAGTGTTTTCCGTTGAAGCCATGCCTAAAGAATTTCGCAGTTAACCATAGGCAGTACAACAACTTATAAGGATAATTAAAACTTCTGTTTGCGCTGCCAGTCCTGAATGTCTTATAGTCTGGCACTCATCCATGCTGCTATCCGACTTCCAGTTCGAGCTTCCCACGGACCTCATCGCCCAAGCCCCTCTGCCGGAGCGGGACGCCTCCCGCCTGTTGATTCTCGATCGCGGCAAACAAGCCTGGGAGGATTCCTCCTTTCGCATGCTGCCGGACATGCTGCGTGGCGACGAATTGATCGTGGTGAACAATGCGCGTGTGATTCCCGCGCGCCTGTTTGGGCGCCGCGAAGGCGTGCGGGCCGAAACGCGGGGGCACAGCCCTCGCACTGTGCGGGAATTTTTGTCTTCGACTATCGAAGTCCTTCTCACAAGGCAAGTTGCGGACGACGAATGGGAAGCCCTGGTGCGGCCCGGTCGAAAAATGCGCGTCGGAGAGCGCGTTGATTTTGGGAATGGCGAATTAGTGGCGGAGGTGCTGAGCCGCGGCGAGTACGGGCTGCGGCGAATCCGCCTGACGACGTCAAAGGGAAGCGTGATGCAGGCGATTGAGCGCCTCGGCCACGTTCCGCTGCCGCCCTACATCGCGCGCGAAGACGAAACGGCGGACCGCGAGCGCTACCAGACAATTTTCGCGGATCATCCGGGAGCCGTGGCGGCGCCCACCGCAGGACTGCATTTTTCTCCGGCGATTCTGGAAAAATTAAAACAGATCGGCATCGAAATGGTTTCCGTCACGCTCGACGTGGGCCTCGGAACTTTTCAGCCCATCCATGAAGAGGACATTGAGCAACACAAAATTCATTCCGAGCGTTATGAAATTCCGGAAACCTCGGCCGTTGCGATTTGCAAAGCCCGCCGCGAAGGCCGCCCTATCCTCGCGGTAGGAACCACGGTGGTACGCACGCTGGAAGACGCCGCGCAAAAATCCGCTTTACGCCACGGCGAAAATTGGGATCGCATAAACTCGTTAGTCGAGCCCGGCCCCTCCGAAGCCTCCATTTTCATGAAGCCGGGCCATACCTTCCGCGTTGTCGATCAGCTCATCACCAACTTCCATTTGCCGCAATCGACGCTGCTCATCCTCGTCAGCGCCTTCGCCGGCCGCGAACTGATTTTGCAGGCGTACCGCCACGCCGTGGAAGCCCGCTACCGCTTTTACAGTTACGGCGATTGCATGTGGATTAAGTGAGCTGCAGAACGAGGCGTTTTCGCAAGTGTTTTAGCATTAGCTAGCGGAGATTCAGACCGATATGCCAAACTGCGCGTTCTAGATGCCTTTTTAGTTTTGTAGCGCTCGCCTTCAGGCGGGCACTGTGAATTCGGCTAAATGCCCGCCTGAAGGCGGGCGCTACAAATACCAAATCCGAATTCCTAAACAGACCCTATTCGGATCAAGCTCATGACAAACCCGCATCCACCGCAAATAAGTCTCACAGCCGAATTCCTGGCATTTTCGCGAGAAAAACTTCTGGAGCAATATTGGCCGCGCCTGCGCACCTGCGTCGAGCCCTTGACCGACGAGCAAGTGTGGTGGCGCCCGAACGACGCCAGCAACAGCATCGGAAATTTGATCCTGCATCTGAACGGAAATGTCCGCCAGTGGATTGTTTCGCCATTCAATAAATTGGAAGACAAGCGCGACAGGCCCGCGGAATTTTCCGAGCGTCGAATCATTCCCGCAACTGAGCTGCTAGAAAAACTCGGCGCAGCCATGCAGGAGGCGTCAGCGGTTCTCGTACGGATCACGGAAGCCGATTTACTTACCCCCTTGGAAATTCAAGGATATAAGGTCACAGGTTTAAAAGCGATTTACCAGGTCGTGGAACATTTTTCAATGCATTACGGTCAAATTGTATTTATCAGCAAGCTTGTGCAAGCCAAAGATCTTGGCTTTTACAGCGAGCTGGATAAAACGGGCCGCATTCCCTGAATTCACCGTGGCGATTTCCTGTATGGTGTTGCGCGGGGAAATTCGCTATATCTGCACACTATGAGAATTCCACGCGGAATCTAAATGGCTGAGCCTGAAATCCCGGTTTTAGATCCGGGCGCCGTTGTACCTCAGCGCCGCAGACGTTTCCTAACCCTTTGGGACCGCCTCAAGGAACATCCTCTCGCGCGTGTCGGCCCCGGATTAATCACCGGCGTTGCCGACGATGACCCGAGCGGCATCGCCACCTATTCCCAGGCAGGCGCGCAATTCGGCCTCAACATGCTCTGGACCATGCCCCTGGCCTTTCCACTGATGTCCGCGGTGCAATCCATGTGCGCGGATATTGGCCGGGTGACGGGCAAGGGGCTCGCGGCGAATATCAAGAGCACGTTCTCACCAGCCATCCTTCGCTCCGTAGTGCTGCTCTTGCTGATCGCCAATACGCTGAACATTGCGGCAGATATAGCCGCGATCGGCGAAGTGGGGCAGCTCGTGACCGGCGTCAATCGCCACGTCATGACGCTCCTTTTCGTGGTGGGGACGCTCCTTCTGCAAATATTTATTCCCTATCACCGTTACGTGCGGTACCTGAAGTGGCTGACGCTTTCATTACTGGCATATGCAGCCGTCTTGTTTACGGTTCATGTGCCGTGGCGGGAAGTGGCGTTGCGAACTGTGTGGCCAAAGTTCACTCCCGACTCCACGGCCGCCGCCGTCATCGTCGGCGTTTTCGGGACCACCATCAGCCCCTACCTCTTTTTCTGGCAGGCCTCCGAAGAGGTGGAGGACATGCAGGAACCGCCGGTCAACAAGCCGCTCAAGTCAGACGCCCGCGAAGCACCAAAGGAGCTCCGCCGTATCCGTTGGGACACTTGGACGGGCATGTTTTATTCCAACCTCTCGGCGTTCTTCATTATTCTGGCCACTGCGCTGACGCTACACGTCGCGGGAATCACGAGCGTCGATACGGCAGCGCAAGCCGCCAGTGCCCTCCGCCCTCTCGCCGGCAACTTCGCTTACGCCCTTTTCTCGCTT
The DNA here is from genome assembly GCA_036265065.1 of Candidatus Acidiferrales bacterium. GTDB lineage: Bacteria > Acidobacteriota > Terriglobia > Acidiferrales > UBA7541 > Palsa-360. The sequence goes on from DATAPT010000250.1 coordinate 7,617, forward strand.
GGAATTTTAGGTGTCGGCCTGATCGGCGTTCCCGTACTCGCCGGCTCCGCCGCCTATGCTCTTTGCGAAGCGATGGGCTGGAAATGGGGCCTTGAACGAACCGCGACCGATGCGCGCGGTTTTTACGGAGTCATAACTGTGAGCGTTCTGGCAGGCCTCGTGATTCAATACTCGCCCATCAGCCCGATGAAAGCCTTGTTCTGGAGCGCGGTGATTAACGGCGTCGTCGCCGTGCCACTAATGATCGTGATTATTCTACTGGTTTCCAAGAGAGCGGTGATGGGCGATTACACCGCAAGCCGCCCGATTGTCATCCTTGCGTGGATTGCAACGTTGGTGATGGGCTTAGCCGCCGTGCGCATGTTTATTCCGGGCTAGGGTTTTCGAGTTTTATGAAACAAATATAATCGTCACGGTGTCTAACACCCCAATGACAACCAATATTCGGAAAGCAATCATTGCTTTGGCGTTATTTTTGGTGCCATTCGCTCACGCTCAGGTCGGAGACGGAAAGTTGGAGTTTGAGGATGCTCGGCATATTGCTGCGACGAGCAAATCCTATCGCCCAAAGTCTGGCTACGCGCCTGACTCTGCAACTGCTATTGCAATCGCGCGAGCAATTCTGATTTCTGTGTTCAGTAAGAAAACCATTGCAGACGAAGAGCCTCTACGTGCCGAGTTAAAAGGAAATATTTGGACAGTAATAGGAACAATGAAAGCAAACT
>DATAPT010000251.1:0-4397 GCA_036265065.1 Candidatus Acidiferrales bacterium
GCCCTTGCCCAAACAGGTCCTTACGAGGGCAGCGCGAGTGCCGGTCCCCCCTCTGACCAGCCGGTTTCTTTGTCTCTCGATCAGGCCCTGAAAATGGGCCTGCGTTACAATTTGGGCGGCATCACCGCGGCGCAGGCCTCCGAACGCGCCAATGGACAAAGAATTGTCGTTCGCAGCGCACTGTATCCGAACATCTCCGGCGGCGTTCGTGAGAATGTTCAACAAATCGACTTGGCCTCCTTCGGGTTTAAATTCAATTTTCCTCCCAACCTGGGGATTACTATTCCGAATATCGTGGGCCCCTTCAATTTTTTCGATTTGCGCGGCTATCTGACGCAGCGCATTGCCGATATCCAATCGATCCGTAATTACCAGTCTGCCCGCGAAGCGGAACGCGCCGCGGAACTTTCTATGGCCGACTCGCGCGAAATTGTGGTCTTCGTTGTGACGCAGGCGTATTTGCAGGTGCTGGCGGAATCGGCCCGCGTGGAGTCCGTAAAAGCCCAGGTAGACAGTGCGCAGGCAATCTTCCAGCAGGCATCCGATCGTTTTAATGCCGGCTTGAGCGCAAAAATCGATATGACGAGAAGCAATGTCGAATTGCAGACGCAGCAGCAGCGGTTGACCGCGGAGCAGGCAAATTATGCCAAGCAAAAGATTGGGCTGGCGCGCCTGATTGGAATGTCACCCGCACAGGTTTATTCTCTCGCGGACAAAATTCCTTATGCGCCGCTTGAAAATTTGACGGTCGAGCAGGCGCTCGCTCTGGCAGCGCAAAATCGTTCTGACTTGAAAGCGGCGCAGTCGCAAGTGCATTCCGCCGAATATGCACGCAAAGCGGCGGTAGCAGAACATTATCCCACACTGGGGATCACAGCGGATTACGGCGTGATCGGCGTGAACCCTGGAAATTCACATGGAACTTTTGATGTAAGCGCCCAGCTTTTATTTCCAATCTGGGCGGGTGGGCATACGCATGGCGACATTGTCGAAGCCGATGCGAATCTGACCCAGCGGCGGGCCGAATTCGAGAACGTTCGTTCGCGCGTGGAAGCCGATGTAAGGAATGCCTATCTGGACCTGAACGCCGCAGCCGAACAAGTTCGCGTGGCGCAGAGCCGCCGTGAACTGGCGCGCGATGAACTCGCGCAATCCACCGACCGGTTTGCTTCCGGAGTTGCCGATACCGTGGAAGTGACGCAGGCCCAGGAAGTGGTGGCCAGCGCGGAGTCTGACTACATCGAGGACCTGAATGCTCATAACCTGGCCAAAGCGAGCGTGGCTCGCGCCACAGGCCAGGCGGAAAAAATCATGCGTGAACTTTTGAGGAGCCAATAAATATGGCCGTTGACCAGTTACCCGAAACAAAGGAAACCCGAGTTGTGGACCCCGTGGATACAGGCAGCAACGCGGATGGGCGGCGTAAAACCTTGGTATTCGCGGCCATTATTGGCGCGGTGATTCTTGCGGGCGCGATTGGGTTCTGGCTCTATTCCCGCACCTATGAAACCACGGACGACGCGCAGGTGGATGGACATCTGAACGGCGTTACGGCGCGGATTGATGGCGTGGTGAAAGCCGTGTACGTGGAAGAAAATCAGTCAGTCAAAGCCGGCGACGTGCTTGTCGAGCTCGATCCGCGTGACTACGAAGTCGCAGTCGAGCAGGCTCAGGCGCAGTTCATGAAAGCCGAAGCGGACGAGCGCGCGGAGAATCCCAATCTTCCCATCACCCAAAGCACTTCACAGACGAACGTTTCCACCAGCAAGTCCGAAGTAGCCACGGCGGAGGCAGCCACGGCTGCAGCCGAGGGAGAACAATCGGCCGCCCAATCGCGTTTGCTGGAAGCGGAAGCGAATAACGGCAAGGCGCAAGCTGATGTCGCTCGTTATAAAGCTTTGGTGGATAAGAATGAGGTTTCCCGTTCCGATTTCGACCAGATAGTGGCCAACGCCAAAGCGCTGGCTGCTTCCGTGGATTCAGCGCGGTCCTCGGCACAGGCGGCGCAAAAAGTGGTGGAGCAGCGGCGGTCGCAGCTCGAGCAGGCGCGAACCATGATGGAATCCGCGGCCATCAACGCTCCCAACCAGGTCCTCATTTCGCGAGCGACTTTGCAATCGAAACACGCCAATGTGGAGGCGATGAAGGCCCAATTGGACCGCGCGCAACTTGATCTGAGCTACTGCAAGATTGTCGCGCCCGTCTCGGGAGTTGTCAGCAAACGAACGGCGGAAGTGGGCGAACAAGTCAGCAAAGGCGAGCGCCTCGTTACTGTTTCCGATCTCGGCGATCTTTGGGTTACGGCGAACTTCAAGGAAAGCCAACTCAGGGAAATGCATCCCGGCCAGGCCGTCAAGATTTCCGTGGATGCATTCGATCAGGATTTCGATGGAACGGTCGAAGCCATGCCCGGGTCGACCGGCTCGATCACCAGTTTGCTTCCGCCGGAAAACGCCACGGGAAATTACGTGAAAGTGGTCCAGCGCCTACCCGTTCGAATTCGATTCAAACCGGGGCAGCAAGGCCTCGATCGTTTGCGGCCTGGGATGTCGGTGGTTCCGAAAGTATGGTTGAAGTAGCGTGAACTTCAAACTCTGACTGAGAACTTGCATTTGCGCAATGTAGCGCCCGCCTTCAGGCGGGCATTTTCTTCGTCCATACAAATCAAACCAGATGCCCGCCTGAAAGCGGGCGCTACGGAAAGAAGAACGTGACGGAAGCATTCGAGGCAACCTGGAAGCCAAAATATAACCCGTGGCTCATCGCCATGACGGTTACGCTGGCCACGTTCATGGAGGTGTTGGACACATCCATCGCCAACGTTTCCTTGCCGCATATTGCCGGAAGCCTTTCGGCAAGCCAGGAAGAGTCTGCCTGGGTTCTCACCAGCTACCTCGTTTCGAACGCGATTATTCTGCCGATCAGCGCGTGGCTCTCCACCATCATTGGCCGCAAGCGCTTTTACATGTCCTGCGTCGCGCTGTTCACCATCAGCAGTTTCCTGTGCGGGCTCGCGCCAAGCCTTGGCGTGCTGATCTTTTTTCGAATTTTGCAGGGCGTCGGCGGCGGAGGATTGCAGCCGAGCGAGCAGGCCATTCTTGCCGACACGTTTTCTCCAGCCAAGCGCGGCATGGCGTTTGCCGTGTATGCCATGGCTGTGGTGCTGGCCCCGGCCATCGGGCCGACACTCGGTGGGTACATCACGGATAACTACAACTGGCGCTGGATTTTCTACATCAACGTGCCCATCGGCCTGTTGTCCCTGTTCCTGACCAATCGGCTGGTGGAAGACCCACCGTTTTTGAAACGTGAGCAGGAGCGAAGAAGGGGCATCCGCGCAGACTATGTGGGCCTCGGGCTCATTACGCTGGCAATCGCCAGTTTGCAGATTGCGCTGGATAAGGGGCAGGAGTCGGATTGGTTCTCCTCGCGCTGGATTACTTCGCTCGTGGTTACCGCGGGCTACGCGTTTCTCGTCTGGATCGTTTGGGAGTGGTACCACCCGAACCCGGTCGTGGATATTCGTTTATTCAAGCGACGAAATTTCGCCACCGCCATGTTTTTCAGTTTTACAGTAGGCATCGTGCTGTACGGCACGACGTTCATGATTCCGCAATTTTTACAGGTGCAGCTCGGATACCCTGCGTTGGTTGCGGGCGAAGCGCTGGCGGGTGGCGGATTCATCATGATCATGGTGTTGCCTTTTGTGGGGACCATGGTTTCGCGCATCGATCCGCGCAAAATGATGGCCTTCGGATTTGTTTCCATTTCCGCTGCCATGTATTATATGTCCACCTTATTCAGCCTGACGATGGATTTCCGCGCGGCATTTTTGATGCGCACTTTGCAGATGTTCGGCCTGGCCTTCGTTTTCGTTCCGCAGAATGTTTTGGCGTACGTAGGCATTCCTCGTGAGAAGAATAACCAGATCTCTTCCATGAACAGTTTCATGCGCAATGTGGGCGGAAGCATTGGCATCGCGCTCATCTCCACTTCCATTTCGCGCATCGCGCAGACCCGGCGCTCTTACATGATCGCGAACACGACTCCGGGCACGCCGCAGTATGAGAGCCTTGTCGGCGGCCTGTCCCAGACAATACAAAATCAAGGCGCAGGCAGCGTGCAGGCAGCGCAGCAGGCGCACGGAATTGTCTCGTACATGATTGACAGGCAGGCCACCACGCTTGCCTACGTGGAAGTCATTTCCATCCTTGCCGTCATCATTCTTTGCCTCGTGCCATTTCTCCTGATCATGAAGAGGAACAAGTCTGGCGGTGACACGCCGCCGGCTCACTGAGGTTTTTCCATAACTAAAATAGCTAAGCACTTCGGTTCAAGTGGCATAGGCTTCAGAGTCTGTGTGAGAACTCGGTTTTGAATCATGTAGCGCCCGCCTT